>SUTG01000003.1 GCA_015063035.1 Methanobrevibacter olleyae | reverse complement strand
TGATGCCCATTCCCATGATTGCTGAAGTTGGGTTTAGCATCTCTCTCATTCCAGGGCCTCCTTTTGGTCCTTCACATCTGATTACAAGAATGTCCCCTTCCTTAAGCTCATGATTGAAAATGGCTTCCACTGCATCCTCTTCACTATTGTAAACTTTAGCTGGGCCTTTAAGCTGCATCATGTCTTCAGGCACTGCTGCAGACTTTACAATTGAACCGTTTGGAGCAAGATTTCCTTTAAGCACGGTAAGTCCTCCAGCTTCGTGAATAGGGTCATCAAGTGTGTGAATGACTCCATTTCCGGTGACTTTTGCATCTTTCAAGTTTTCTTCCAATGTTTTTCCAGTGCAAGTCATTACACTGGTGTCGAGTTTGGATTCAATTGTTTTCAGTACTGCAGGAATTCCACCGTCATTATGCAAATCTGCCATGGTGTCTTCACCTGCAGGGGATAAAAGTGCAATATGTGCCACTTTATCGCTGATTTCATCAAATAAGTCCAAGTCCGCATGAACTCCCTTCTCTTCAAGCTCATATGCAATAGCTGGAATATGAAGAGCAGTGTTGCTTGATCCGCCAAGGGCCATATCCATTGCAATAGCGTTTTCGAATGCCGCTTGGGTCATGATGTCAGATGGCTTCAATTCTTCCTTTACCATTTCCACAATTCTTTTACCGCTAGCTACAGCCAATTCCTTTTTCTTGTCACTTAATGCAAGAGCTGTAGCGCAAGTAGGCAAGCTCATACCAAGAGTTTCAGTGATGCAGGCCATAGTGTTTGCAGTGAATAAACCGGAACAGCTTCCAGCTCCAGGACAAGCACAGCATTCCAATTCATATAGTTCATCTTCAGTGATTTTTCCAGAAGACAATTGGCCTACCGCTTCAAATACTGTGATTAAATCCGCATTCTTGTCATTGTATTTTCCTGGTTCCATCGGTCCGCCAGTAACAAAGATGGATGGAACATCCAATCTTGCAGCAGCCATCAACATCCCAGGAACAACCTTATCACAGCTTGGGATCATTACAAGCCCGTCAAAGCAATGCCCCATTGTCATGCTCTCTACAGTGCTCACTACAATTTCACGTGAAGCAAGGGAATATTTCATGCCTTCGTGGTTCATTGCAATACCATCACAGATAGCCATTGTATCGAATTCAAATGGAATTCCTCCAGCTGCTCTAATACCCTCCTTTACATATTCCACTAATTCCCTTAAGTGAATATGACCGGGTACAATGTCTGTATAACTGTTTGCAATTCCAATGAATGGCTTATCAAAATCATCATCCTTCAATCCACAAGCACGTAAAAGAGATCTGTGTGGTGCTCTCTGTACTCCTGCCTTTACCTTATCACTGTTCATAATATCATCCAATAAAAATATAATTATAAATTTAAATTTACATTCTCTTTTTTGCTAACTTATTATTTGTCAATACTTATTTAATTAATTAACTTATTATATCCACTTCATCATTGCTTCTAAATTCCTTATCAAAGGTAACAATACCATCCAATTCGAATAATTTTGCAATTTCAATAATCGAAGCGTCAGTAAACCCAAGTTTTTGACTATTGTCATCATTCATCTTATTATATCTGGCCATCACTCTATCATTAAAGTCAAAGCAGTCATATTCATTGATTATGGTAAAATTATCTTTCAAGAACCTATAGGATTTCAGGGCCCCTTCCGGATTTGACTTTTGACCTATGATAGTGACAACCTCATCCACTATGTGATTAGTTATGAAAAGTTCATTATCAAATATATTTTCATTGTCTTCCAAAAGTATGGCTCTCTCATGTGTTTCATCAGACTTCAAGATATAAGCCACAATAAAATTTGTATCAAATAAAATTTTCATTCATAAAGCTCCTTTTCCAATTCTACAGAATTAGTTTTATATCCTAAATCGATAGAGCCTCTCATTTCTTTAAAACTCACTTTCTTTCTAAAATTTAAAGTTACTTTGCCATCATCATCTAAGATCCACTCAATAATATCATCTGGACCAATATTGCATTCTTTGCGTATTTTAGATGGGATAGCTGTTTGATTGTTCTTATAGATTTTTGTATCTGCATAAATCATGATATCACCAAACACAATCAATATTAGTTTTTATTCTCTTTATATATGACTATTAAAATATATATTGACAGTCATATTTAAAATTAACTTTCAAATTAAAAAATACCTATTTTTTAGTTATAAAATATTCTTTAGAAAAGAGAGATATTAATATAAAACTAAATAAAATTAAATTTTTTATAAAAAGGAATTTAAATTTTCTATTATATAAGTATTAAAGAAAATATAGAAGTTATTTTGCAAAATAAAAGCAATATTATAATCTAATTGTAAAATTTAAAAAAGATAGTAAAAAAAGAGAAAAGCCGATTAAATCTAATCTGATTTAATCAAAAAGATAGTAAAAAAGAGAAAAGCCGATTAAATCTAATCTGATTTAATCATTGTTAAAACCATTTTATATGGTCCATTAACTGCTTGCAATGCATGTGGAACATTTGCAGGCATGATGAGGAATTCACCCTTTTTGACTGTGTGAGGTTCTCCTGCCAATGTGATTTCCGCTTCACCATCGATTATTTGAACCATAGCATCAAAAGGAGCACTATGTTCACTTAATCCTTGTCCCTTGTCAAATGCAAATACAGTTACAGTACCAAGTTCCTTTTTGATTACTTCCATGCTCACAACAGAGCCTTCCTGATATTCAATCAAGCTTTCCATTTCAATTGGTTTTCCTTTTAAATCCATAGCAATTTCTCCTTTTAATTAATAGTTTAAGTTTTAATATGTTTAATGTTTTGAATTTGAAAATAAAACAAAAATTATGGGATTTATCCCATAATCTTTTTGATGTCCTCTTTTGGAGTTGATATTGGAGTCAAGTTGAAGTTTTCAACCAATACATTCAATATATCCTCATTAGCCCAAGCAGGAAGAACAGGTCCAATGAACATATCGGTTTTTCCAAGGTATAACAAGGTCCAGAGGATAGCAGCTGCCTTTTGTTCCATCCAGCTTAAAACAATGGTGAGAGGCAATTCATTCAATTCCATTTCGAATAAGTCACATAAGGCGACAGCAAGTTCAATAGCTACGATAGCATCGTTACATTGGCCTAAGTCCAATAGTCTTGGAATTCCTTCAATGTCTCCTAAGTCAAGATCATTGAATCTGAACTTGTTACAAGCGAGGGTTAATACAATTGTATCTTCTGGCAATTCCTTTACGAATTCTCTGTAATAGCTCATTCTTGGGTTTGGAGTGTCACAACCAGCTACAAGGAAGAATCTCTTTATTTTGCCTGAAAGCACTAATTCCTTGATTTGAGGTGCTAATGAAAGGATAGTGCTTAAACCGAAACCAGTGGTTACAGTAGAAAGTTCTTCAGCTTCAAGACCGCCTAATTCAATAGCTTTGTCGATTAATGGCTTGAAGTCATAATCCTCAATAACCTGTGCACCTGGAATCTTTACGATATCCATAGTGAACAATCTTTCAGCATATTCTGGTTTAGGCAAGAGAACACAGTTAGTAGTACCTAAGATTGCTGCATTGTACTGTGCAAATATTTTCTTTTGATCAATCCAAGCTCCACCGATTTGACCTGCTAAAGATTCATATTTGTTTAGCTCTGGGTAACCATGTGCAGGCAACATTTCACTGTGTGTGTAAACCTTTACACCAGTTCCTTCAGTTTGCTTTAACAATTCTTCTAACGCTTTTAAGTCGTGACCGGTTACGATAATGGCTGGACCTTCCTGAGCTCCTACTTTCACTTCAGTTGGCACTGGTTCGCCAAAGTTTTTGATATGAGCTTCCTTAAGCATTTTCATTACTTTAAAGTTTGCTTCTCCAGAGTCAAGTCCTAATTGAACTAAATCTCCTACATCAAAGTTTACGTTGGTTAAAGTGGAGTATAACCCTTTGGTCAAGAATTCGTCTACACTATCATCAGTCACTCCTAATTCGTTGCAGTGGTAGTTGTAAGCTGCAATACCTTTCATTGCAAAGATCAAGTTGTCCTGAAGTCTTGCAACAGTACCATTTTTACCGCATACCCCAGCATTTGTACATGCACTGCCTCTTGCAGTTTGGGAACATTGATAACAAAACATATTGAAATCGCTCATATAATACACATCCTTCTTTAAAAATTTCTTCTGTCATTTATTAAATTATAAAATAGAAATATCGTTTAATTGGTTTTTCTCAAATCCTAATATGAAAACGCTTTTTTCCATTTTATCCTTAATTAACTAAACATATTTTTTATAGCACTTATAAATATTTTGTAACTAGCATAGGGTAAAAAGTAACAAAATATTTTTATAAAACAACACTTATACTAGAATATGAAGAAAAAACTTAATCTAAATCTTTAAAATCATTTTCAAGAGGGATTAAAATGGAAAAAATTATAGAATCTTTAGAAAAATTCGGATTAACACGATACGAAGCTAAGGCATATATAGGAATGTGCAATTTAATTACAGGCAAGGCTGAAGAGATAGCTAAATCTTCAGAGATTCCCCGATCAAAAATATATAATACTCTAAAAGCATTGGATAAAAAAGGATTTATTGAAATAACCCATACCAGACCTCTTGAATATAAGGTAGTCCCTCCAAGTGAAATAATCAAAATGAAAAAAGATGAACTGATTAAGGAACTTGAATCCTCCCAAGAGAAACTTGATGAAATCTATAATAACCAAATATCTGAGATACAGGCTCCAGTTTGGCTAATCAAAACTAGCGAAAATATCATTAATAAAGAGATAGAAATCGTTAAGAGGGCCAGAAAATCAATCAACATGAGAATAGGATACTTGCTTGCGGGGGAAGGTGAAGAGCTTATCAAAGCGTTTAAGGAACTTCCAAGAGGGATTCCGATAAAAATAATGGCTACACCTGAATGTTATATTGATGGCGAAAAAATAGAAATCATAAAGTTGTTTGAAGATGCGAATTTAGACAATCTCGAGATAGTGGAAGCGGATATTAGATTTGTGAAAATAATCATAAGGGATGGGAAAGAGCTGTTCCGTACAATTGTTAAATCTGCGGGCGAGGAGAAATCCATAGTTCCGGATAGTTGTGTAGGAGTGCATAACAGATATGAGGAGATTTGTCAAAACTTCGATGAACGATTCCTGAATCAGTTCAAAAAGTTGAAATCTAAAAAAGTAAAAAAATAAAGGGAATTAAGGAAATAGATTAACTTATGAAAAATTATAAAAAAGTTAAAAAAGTTATAAAAAAGTTAGATTAATATATAATGTAAGAAAAATAATGATTGACAAGCCATAAAACTATTTGATAAAAATAATGGCATAAGGATATGGGGAATGAAAATGGCACAGGATGATAATAGGAATATGACAATCATTGGAGGCACACGTGGCTTAGGCAAGTGGCTTGCGGAACACTTGAAAGATAATTTCAACATACGCATCACAAGTCGTGACGAAAGCTCTGGAAAACTTGCTGCAGAGGAAATAGGTGTTGGATACAGCAACAACAACATTGAAGCGATAAAAGATGCGGACATTATCCTCTTCAGCGTTCCTATAGAACATATGGTGGAAACCATAAGGGAAGTGGCACCACATGCACCTGAAGGATCACTCCTAATGGATGTTACAAGTGTGAAAACAGAGCCATCAGAAGCCTTGAGAAAATATGCACCGGAAAATGCAGAGATATTGCCATGCCACCCTATGTTTGGTCCAAGAGTTCCTACACTCAAAAGGCAAATCATCGTATTGACCCCTATCGAAAACAGAGCCCCTAAATGGTTGCCTCGTGTAAAGGACTTTTTGGAAGAAACCGAGTGTGAAGTTGTAATCACAACCCCAAAGGAACATGACAAGTATATGAGCATCGTCCAAGGATTGACTCATTTTTCATACATTAGCCTAGCTTCAACCATAAGGAAACTGAATATCAATGTTAAGGAATCCAGAAACTTTTCAAGCCCTGTATACACCATAATGCTGGATATGGTCAGCCGTGTAGTTTATCAGACCCCTTATCTTTACTATTCCATTCAAAAGAATAACACAGAAACATCAAATGCAAGGGAAGCATTGATAAATGAAAGCATATACCTATCAAACCTGATTGAAGAGGGGGATGAAGAGGACTTTGTGAAAAATGTAGTTGAATCAGCAAAGCATTTGGATGGACATGAAGATGCATTGGCTCGTTCAGACAAGGCAATAAGCATGTTAACCCAGAAATCAAATGTCTTGTCAAAATCAATAGGCAAGGAAGTGGGCTTAAAGCACCAACATTCCGAAAACGTGCATATGGGAATTGTAAAGGAAGTTGGCTCAAAATCTGTAATACTGGAAACCGGAGGCAGTGATGAAATTTGCTTTAAGCTTTCAAATGTAGACATAATGTCTGATGATGAGATCTTCGAATGGAAGAAGGGCCATCTTAAGCTTGAACATTTTGACCTGTCTGCATTGTTCCCATCAAAATGTGATGAGAAATACCTGATTGAAATGTTTAAAAACATTGAACCTGTCCTTGATGTGGAGATTGTAGATGTTTACAATGGTGAGCAGATTGATGAATCACTAACAAGCTATACCTTCCACTATTCATTATTCGATAAGAAAGACAAGGATTATGTCGAAGAATACATTGAAGGTATCGGCGGAACAATAAGATAATGATTTTATATATTATATTGAAATGAAAAAATGAAAATTAAAATTAAAAAATTTTATCATTTACATAAAATATTGAAAAAATGAAAATAAAAAATTAAAGATAATTAAAGAGTCAATTAAATGATAGAATAGCTATTAAACTTATTTCAAATATCCATCAACTATATCGCAAATGTTGTCATCAACATTTAAAATAGCTGTTCTATACTCATCGGTTCTTTTTGCAAACTCGTCATAATTGTCCATGACTTCAAAGATCTTTTCATCCAAGTCTTCAAGGTCACACTCTACAGTTGCGCCTTTGAAGATTGAAACCATGTCATGGTATCTTCCCCACTTTACTCTTTTTAAGATTACAACAGGCAAATTGCATACCATGGCCTCATGTAGCATCAATCCGTCATTGGTGAGTACTGCAAGGTCTGCAAGGCATAATAAGTCATTTACCCAATCAATAAATCCGACATTGATCATTTTGCTCTCATCAATATATTTAAGGACAGACTCGTTTAAAGGATCACCACATAAAACAAGATTGTATTTGTCAGAGTATTTGGAGAATTGATTGATTGCTTGAGCTGTCTTTTCAAACAATGAAGAACCTGATGAAAATACTATGGTTGGCTTGTTTTCATCGAACTCAATTGCATCAGGATTTTTCTCTTTAGCTTCTTTAGAGTGTTCCTTTATCTTTTCCAATGCCTTCTCCTTATCACCATGAGTAATGTTGTCATTGACTGGTGAGAAAGACTTTACCATATTGGAAGGAACATCTTCAGATAAAAATAAATTGTTTTCAGGCAGTATGATTGGAGTTCCAATGTGACTGCATACTTTAGTGTCCAGTGGAGTGATCAAAAGACTTACAGTAGGAATTCCAGCTAATTTTGCACCAAGAGCACCAACAATAGCTCCCCCTCCGAGAATGCCTAATTCCAAATCGAATTTCTTGGACTTCAAAAGCTTTCTTGTTTGCAAAATGCCTCTAATAGCACGAATACCCGCTTTAATGGTGGTCATGATTGTTGCAGAGTGACCTCCAGCCTGCGGTATGATTACCTTATTCCACCCTATATTGTTCTTTTTAAACAATAATCCTGGAGCAGACTCATCCAAAGCGATTTCACAATCATATCCTCTTTTTTCGAGTGCATTGTAAACATTCAATGCTGTACCGGCATCTCCGCCTATACCTCTTCCTGTTACAATGATCAATATCTTTTTCTTATCCACAGGGATTCCTCACTTAAAATGAAAAGTAAAAATAAATGCTAAATTTAAAAATCAATTTTATAATTTTTGCATTAATTATTTATATTCATCATATTTTATATAGTTTAAGAAAAATTAATCACATTAAGGAAATATCTAAAAAAGATATGATGTAATTAGAACTGTGAAATTGTGATTGTAAAAATTATAGGCCATAAATATTAATAGCTTGAATAAATTGATAAAAATTTAATAGAAATGAAGAATAAAGATTAATTCAGGGATAATTATGAGGAATTGGAAAATAATTGGACTGATATTAATCATCCTGCTTGCTGTTGTTGCAGTAAGCTGTTGCATTGGAGATGATTCAGACTCTGACTCTTCAACACTTAATTCAGATGACATTGATATCAGCGAAGATGGGGCTTATGACTCTAAGGAAGAAGTTGCAGCCTATATAAATACATATCACAAGCTTCCTTCCAATTATATCACTAAAGGAGAGGCTAAGGCTCTTGGATGGCATGGCGGAAGCGTTGAAAAATATGCTCCTGGAAAATGCATTGGAGGAGACATATTCACAAACCGTCAATCAATCTTGCCTATAAACCACGAGTATAGGGAATGTGATATTGATACGTTAGGTGCATCAAGCAGAGGCCCTAAAAGAATAGTTTATTCAACTGATGACTTTGAACTTTACTATACTGGAGACCATTATGCAAGCTTTGAGCATTTGACATGATCTTGTAATCCGCAATGCAAATTACTTAGAATGATACTATGACAAATAAACTGTTGGAAAAGAGAAGACTTAGAAAAAAACTAAAGAAGATGATAGATAACATGAATGAAATAGTCTTGTATGGGGAAGAAATGAAAGAGAACCCCCATGAATACATTAAGGAAAAACTGGATTTCCCAGATTATTACGGTGAAAATCTTGATGCATTATACGATTGCCTTTGTGAATTGCCTGATAAGATAATCATAATCAAGGACAGTTCAATTCTTGAAGAGGATCTAATAGCTACTTTTAAGGATGCATCAGTTGAAAATCCTGATTTGAAATTAATTTTAGATTAATGCTCATTAATCTAAATTCATTTTTTATTATTAATCAATCCCGTTCATTAATCTAAATTCATTTTTTATTATTAATCAATCCCGTTCATTAATCTAAATTCATTTTTTTATTTTTAATAATCCGTTTATTCAATATTATAATTTTAGATTCAAAATTACTTTATTTGAAATCACAATCATTACTAATAATTAAATAATATAAAAAATAAAGTTATAATATTATTGTGTATATAATACTTATCAATAAATTATTTTTAAAACAAAAACTGGTGAAAATATGAGAGTTTTACTTATTCACTCTGATTATATAAAATATCAAGTAAAAAACAAAACTCCAGTAGCTGAAGAAATCGAAGAAGCCCAAAAAAATGGGGCTTTTGATGAAGCTTTGGTTGTTTTCTCATCCATTGAAAAAGAGGACGAAGAAAACCCAAGCGCTATCGTCAAGAATTTAGTTGCTGAAGTCATTAAAACCAATGAAGAAGTCAATGCAGAAAAAATCGTCTTATACCCATATGCTCACCTTTCTTCATCCCTTGGTGCTCCAAAAGTAGCTGTGCAAATATTGAAAGATGCTGAGGAAGCACTTAAAGAAGAGGGATTGGATGTGTTTAGAGTACCATTCGGTTGGTATAAGGCCTTTGAAATTTCTTGTAAAGGACACCCATTATCTGAACTTTCAAGAACCATTACTGCAGATGTCGAAGAAGAGGAAGAAAAGGAAGAGAAAAAACCATCCACCTGGTTAATTTTCAAGGATGGTGAAACCTTTGACCCTAAGGAATACAACTATGAAAGCAAGGATTTGGAAAAATTAGTCGCATACGAACTTGGAGAAGGCGCATCTGATGAAGGTGAACCTCCACATGTAAAAATCATGAGAGAAAAGGAATTGTGCGACTATGAACTTGCATCCGACATTGGAAACCTCAAATGGTATCCGAAAGGCAGATTAGTACGTGACTTGCTTGCAGATTACGTTTACAACTTTGTTGTAGACTTAGGTGCAATGCCTATCGAAACTCCAATCTTCTATGACCTTGCAAATGATGCAATTAGGGAACATGCAGCAAAATTCGGTGAAAGACAATACAAAACCGCAACCAAAAAAGACTTGATGCTTAGATTTGCATGCTGTTTCGGTGCATTCAGAGTTCTTGGCGGATCTTTCCTCACTTGGAAAAACTTGCCTGCAAAGGTTTACGAATTATCCACTTACAGTTTCAGATTCGAGAAAAGAGGAGAAGTTGTAGGTCTTAAGAGACTCAGAGCATTCACCATGCCTGATATGCACAGTTTCTGTGCTGACATGCCTCAAGCCCTTGAAGAGTTTGATGCTCAAGTTGACATGTGTGTTCAAACAGGTGTAGACCTTGACGTTAACTACGAAGCAATCTTCAGAGCAACAAAAGACTTCTACGATGAGCATAAGGACTGGATGGAAGCAACCGCTAAAAGAATAGGCAAACCATTATTACTCGAAATATTGCCTGAGCGAAAACACTACTGGTCCTGTAAAATCGACTTTGCAGCTATTGACTACTTAGGAAGACCTATTGAAAACCCTACAGTGCAAATAGATGTGGAAAGCGGTAAAAGATTCAACATCGAGTATGTTGATGAAAACGAGGATGCTCAAAACCCAATCATCTTACACTGTTCACCTACCGGTAGTGTGGAAAGAGTTATCTGCAGCTTACTTGAAAACACTGCAAAAGAAGATGGAAAAGCTCCAATGTTGCCAATTTGGTTAAGCCCATCTCAAGTAAGAATCTTGCCAATCGGTGAAAAGCATTTAGACTATGCTAATGAATTGGCTGACAAGATTGCAGCAGCAAACATTCGTGTAGATGTTGACAACAGTGACGACAGAGTAGGTAAGAAAATCAGAAACGCTTCTAAGGAATGGATCCCTTACATTGTTGTAATTGGTGACAAGGAAGTCGAAAGTGACAATTACAATGTAACTGTAAGAAAAACTGGTGAGAAAGTTGACATGACTGCAGAGGAACTTATCGCATCAGTTAAGGAAGAAACTGAAGGAATGCCATTCAGAAGGCTTCCTTTACCAAGAAACGTTGCTGAAAGAATTAATTTCAAATAAGTTGATTAAATCAACTTATAATTTCTTTTTTTTTGACGACTTTTTATTTGTTCGCATATAAACTAATTTTATTTTTCATTATTGCTCTTTTTAAATCTTAAATTGATTGAGAATCTTATATTTAAATATTAAATTGAATAAATAGTAATATGAACAATTATTATTGAACAATTTTTGATATATGTTCATTGAATATGAATTATTTTAATTTTTATTGGAGGGGCTTAAGATTTATTTAAAGAGAATTTTTATGGTTTTGGCTGTATTGCTTATTTCATTTTTGATGATTAGCTCAGTCAGTGCAGGTTTGTTTGATTTTTTAGATGATTATACAAGCGTAGAAAACAATGAGACCAATCTTATTGTCGGATACTTTACTGAATTTGCACCATTCGAATATACTGACGATAATGGTGAAGTGACAGGTTTTGATATGGACCTAGCTCAAGAAGTCTGTGACAGAAACAATTGGACATTGGTAAAGCAACAGATAATCGATGGGGACACTAAAAAGGCTGAGCTTGAGTCTGGGGGTATAGATTGCATTTGGAGCGGATTTACAATTAATGGCAGAGAAAATGACTATGCTTGGAGTGAGCCATATTACAACAATTCCCAAGTCTTTGTTGTGAAAAAGAATTCTGGAATTTCCTCATTTGAAGACTTGGAAGGAAAGTCAATAGATGTGCAAATGGGAAGCAGCTCTCTTGATTCCCTTGAAAGCAATAAAACCTTAAAGGATAAGTTTGAAAACATTAACGAAATAAAGGAATATGATACCGTATTTATGGATTTGGAATCTGGAACCTGCGATGCTGTTTTAGGGGATCGTGAAGTGATGAGATATAAGATAAACACTAAATTCAACCCTGAAGAATATATGGTATTAGAGCCTGCATTATGTTATGAACAGTATGGAATAGGATTCTCAAAGAGCAACACCGAATTGAGAGACCAAGTCCAAAAGACATTGAATGAAATGTATGAAGATGGAACTGTCGAAAAGATAGCTCAAAAATATAAAGATTATGGAGTCCCTGAAGGGGTAATCTATCCATAATCCTTTTTTCTTTTTTTAACTGGATAATTTTTTTAATATTTCTTATTTCTAAATTAATTGTTAAAATAATATTTTTATGCTTAATTTATAAACTCTCTTCATTCTAAATAAATTACCAGAATGATATTTTTATTTTTCTACTTCTTTTATAAACTCTCTTCATTCTAAATAAATTACTAGAATGATATTTTTATTTTTCTACTTGTTTTCAAAATATAATTACTTAACTATATATTGTATTAAAATCATAAACTATATTGTATAAATACTTACTATATTATGAAAGTAATATTGTAATATTTAAACTAAATAAATTTAAAAAATGACTTGAAAATGATTTAAATTAAAATCATGATTATAAAATTATTCTTGAAATTGGAGGATATGAAATGTTTATAGGAGAAGCTCTCATTGGAGACGGAGACGAATTAGCACACGTTGATTTACTTATTGGTGAAAAAGATGGTCCTGTAGGAAACGCTTTCGCTAATGGATTAAGCCAATTATCTGTTGGACACACCCCATTGCTCAGTGTAATCAGACCTAACTTAATTACTAAACCAGCTACTATCATCATTCCTAAAGTAACTGTTGGTGACTTGGATGATGCAAGCAAAATCTTTGGACCAGCTCAAACCGCTGTAGGTAGAGCTGTAGCTGATTGTGTAGAGGAAGGAATCATTCCTAAAGACAAAGCGGAAGAATGGGTAATTAATGCAAGCGTATTCATCAGCCCAGCTGCTCAGGATTACAGAAAAATCTACCAATACAACTACGCAGCAACCAAACTTGCAATCAAAAGAGCATTGAAAGGTTACCCAGACATTGACAAAGTATTATACGAAAAAGATCGTGGAACCCACGCAATTATGGGATTCAAAGCTATCAAGCTTTACGAACCTCCTTACTTGCAAGTTGCTCTTGACCTTGACAATGAAGAGGCAATGGCAAGAATCATTAAGCAACTCCCTAACAGAGAAAGAATCCTCCTTGAAGCAGGAACTCCTCTCGTTAAAAAGTTCGGTGTCGGAATTGTTGGAAAAATCAGAGAATTGGCACCAAGTGCATTCATCATTGCTGATTTGAAAACTTTAGACGTGGGAAGAGTGGAAGTTAAAATGGCTGCAGATGAAACTGCTGATGCAGTAGCAATTTCCGGTCTCGGTACCATTGAATCCATTGAAAAGGCAATCCACGAAACTCAAAAGCAAGGTATTTACTCTATCCTCGACATGATGAATGTAGATAACTTCACTGACAAGATCAAACAACTCAACCCAGAGTTCATGCCAGACATTGTTCTCTTACACAGAAATGTTGACCTTGAAAGTAAACTTAGAGCTGAAGGTAAAAACCTTGATGACGTAAGTGCATGGGGTAACATTAAAGAAATTAAAGAGCTCACTGGCGGTCTTGCTGCTGTTGCTGGAGGAATCACTCCTGAAAAGGCAGAAGAAGCATTTGAAAAAGGTGCAGATATCATCATCGCAGGAAGATACATCATTGGTTCTGGTGACCCAAGAAGAGCTGCAGAAGATTTCTTAGCTCACATGCCTGTAGATCCAAACCACATGAGAGTGGTCATGGAAGATGATGAACAAATTTAAGTAGTCGTCCATAAAAATTATTAGGCATTAGCTAATTAGATTATTCTAATTAGCTATTTTTTTTAAATAATTTTTAATCTAAAATACTGATTTAAATCATTTTAAGCTAAAATCAATAAAGGTGAAACAATGGGATTTTGCAATTCTTGTGGCAGACCAATGGGAAGAAATGACTATGGAACCAATGAAGATGGAAGCCCAAATATGGATTACTGTAAAGACTGTTTCCAAAACGGAGAATTTACAGAACCTGATATTACCATAAATGAAATGATAATTAGACATGCAAAAAGAATGCTTAAAAGAAATCCGGATTTGCGTGAAGAGGAAGCGACTGGAATACTTTGTAACTTCTTGCCTAACTTGAAAAGATGGAATCCTAATCCTGATGATGAAATTGATGAGGATGAGGAACCAGTCATGGGTTACAGAGGTAACGCAAGAGACATGTTCTAATTAAAACAAGATTTATATAAATTTATAGAAGTTTTCAAAGTTTTAACTTCTATAATAACTATTTTTTAAAACTTTAAAATCAATGAAAAAAAGATTAGATTAACTATTTTTTAAAGCATTCAAAAGGATATTAAAAAAAGACTGCAATTGCAGCGTGAAAAAATAGATGCTTATTGTATTCTTAAAATAAAGTTTTTGAATTTGTCCAAGAGATTCTTATAGTGAATGACTTTAACTTTCTCATTGTATAAATCCTCTTGAGATCTTTCATATTTTTTAAGTAATGAAATGTATTCCTTTTGCAATTCAACATAATCGTCAAAGGAATATGAATTTGAACTGGAAGTGAACTGTTCATTGCTTATGAACTCAGAATCAGTGACAATATCATCATTTTGTGAACTTAGCTTTTCATTCAATAAGTTCAAATCATCATTTAAGTCTGAAATGATGAAGTTTTTATCTTCCAATTGTTTTCTTAAGCTGGAAATGGTATTTTTATTCTCTTCAAGCTGCTCTTTCAATCCAGAGCAATCCTCTTTTATAACAAGCAATTTTTCATTGGATTTAGCCAATTCCTCTTCTCTTTGGTCTAACTTTAGAGAAAGAGCCTCCAATTTAGAAGATACAGTTTGCAAGTCTTCATCAGCAATGGTGAATTTTTTAGTTAATTCTTTCTTTTCCTGCACTAACATGGTATTATGCAATTCTAAAGCAGAGACCATTTCATCAAGGTCATTGAATTCTTCTGCTTGAGCTGATGAGATGATAAAGACTTCTTCCTTATCTTCAAAGATATTGTCAGATTTAGATACAGTGACCTGAACCTGTTCTGTCTTATAGGTCTTTTTAGTACCATCCTTCAATGTCCTATTGTAAGACCTGAAATATTTTTTAACAATACCTTTTACTAAATCCATAAAAACACCATTTTAGAATATAACCATTAATAAATAATCCTATGAAAAAATTAAAGCATTATTTTTTGACAAAAATTAGTCAATAAAATAACATTATAATATTAATATATGATTTATATTATATAAGTTTTATAATTTTTCTACAAAAATAGAAACATAATAGAGACCTTAAATCAAACCCCTTAAAAAAATTTTAAAAAAAATTAAAAAAACTTTTAATGAAAGTTTATAAAAATAGAATTAGATATATAATAAATTGAAAGAATGTTTTAAAAATATAATTGAGGTAATATGATGAAAATTGTTGGAATTTGCGGAAGTCCACGGGAAGGTGCCAGCGAATACCTATTGAAAAGGGCATTGAATGAATTGGAAAAGGAAGATTCATTTGAAACCGCCTTCATATCTGTAAAAGACAAAGACATTTCCCCTTGCACCCATTGCAATGAATGTGCAGAAACTAAGGGAAAATGCTCAATATCCGATGATATGGGTGAGATTTACAAAGCTCTTAAGGAGGCAGACGGAATCATAATGGCAAGCCCTATCCATTTCGGAAGCATCTCTGCACAATTGAAAGCCGTGATTGACAGGTGCCAAGCAATGATTATGGAAGACTTGGACATTTTCAAAAACAAGGTTGGCATTTCCATAGTTGTTGGTGGAGACAGGTCAGGGGGTCAGGAATTGGCCATTCAACAAATAAATACATTCTACCTTTTGAATAAAATAATTCCATTAAGCGGAGGATCATTCGGCGCTAATTTAGGAGCATGCCTATGGTCCCAGGATGATGGTGCAGAAGGTGTAAAGGAAGACGAATACGGACTTAAAACATTGGACATGACTATAAGCCATTTTAAAGAGTTCTTATTGGAGTATAAATCATAATAGGATTTATTAAAAAATTATTCATTTTTTAACAAAAGATATATAAATAAAAATTTATATAGGAATATCTAATTATATTATATATCATAATTTTTATTAATTTTATTAAGTATTTTATTTTTATAAAAATTGATGTTTTTATCTTTTTTTAAAGAATATGGTGTGAATATGGGAGAAGCGACTGGAAGTTCTAAAGTAGCCAAGGGAAGTGCCATTATCTTAATAGGAAATGTTATCTTCCGTGTAGGAGGATACCTTTACCGTTTCCTCATGGCATCACTTTTAGGACCGGCAGCATATGGTATACTTGGACTTACAACCCCATTTCAGGGAATATTCCAGGTCTTGTCTGCAGCAGGGCTTCCACCAGCAATAGCTAAATACGTTTCTGAGTACAATGCTCTTGACGAAGAGGATCTTGCTCGCCAAACCGTTTTCACAGCGCTGAAGATAATGGTCTTTTTAGGATTCTTCTTTGGGCTGGTCATGGTATTTGTGGCTGCACCTATCATTACAAACTATTACCACAAGCCAGAGGCATTATTGCCGCTGCAGGCTGTTGGTTTAATCACCCCTTTCAGTGTAATAGTTGGTGCTTTTAGAGGTGCTTTCCAAGGTGTCTACAAGATGGAATACATCCTTTACACCCGTGCAATTGAACAGATATTCATGATCCTATTTGCAACTGCACTTGTAATTTTAGGATTGTCCACCTTTGGTGCAGTATTAGGTTCTGTACTTGGTTTTGCAGCATCTGCAGTATCTGCAGTGTATATCTTTAAAAAATATATGGGAAAATATATCCCTCCTGCAAACACTGACTTCAAGTTCACCTTCAGACAGGAATTGGGTCTTGCAAAAAGACTTCTTTTCTTTTCAATCCCAGTTACAGTAACTGCACTTGCTGAAATGGGCATTTACAGTATTTGCACCTTGCTTATGGGAGGATTCCTAGCGGCATCTGCAATCGGTTACTTTACAGCGGCAGACCCTATTTCAAGACTTCCTCTAATCGTCTCAAGCTCACTTGCAACCACAATATTGCCTGCAGCATCTGAAGCATATGCTCTCAAAGATCAAAATCTTCTTGAAAAGTATGTCAATGCATCCTATAAATACGGAATGTTCTTTGTAATTCCAATGTGCGTAGGAATAGCCATTTTTGCAAAGGAAATCATGGGTCTTGTATACTTTACCAATTCCGCTTACATGAACGGTGCAATGTCTCTTGCAATTCTTGTTTTAGGCATGACATTCTATTCAATCTATACAATTTCAGGAAGCATTGTTCAAGGTATTGGAAACCCAAGAATCCCAATGTATCTATTGATATTCGGCTGTATAATAACTTTAGGGCTCGGATGGTACCTGATTCCAAATTATGGAATTGAAGGTGGAGCATTAGCAACTACAATAGCTTCATTCATAATGATGATACCTATGTTCCTGCTTCAATTCAGATTAACCAAAACCCATGCCCCTTATACATTCCTAACTAAGGTTACAATAGCTTCATTGATTATGGCGTTACCTTCATTTGTGCTTCCAAACAATAGCTATGGATTGATTGCAGGATTGATAATCTGTCCAATTATCTACATGATTGCAATTGTAGCCCTTAGAACATTGTCTCATGATGATGTGGCAGGATTCAGAAGATTCACCAGAAAATTAGGTCCTTTAAGCAAATATGCGAATAAATTCCTGGATATTGTTGATAGATACAGTTCTTAAAAAATTAACAATTCCTAATTTCATCTTTTTTTAAAAATTAAAAATTCATTATTTTTCATATCGATAAATGAAAGGGATTAATATATAAAGGAATTATCGAATACCAATATCAATCATAACGTGAAAAAATAAATTTCATTTCTTTTTTTACTCTAAAATAGGATATTAACTAAAATAATTTTTTTTAATAAATACCGAATACAAGAGTTTAAAATAAATAAGTTTAATTAATAAAAAGTACATACTATATATCAGTATAGGTAATTTTATTAAAATAACCAATAAAGGTAAAAGGGACGATTAAAATGACTGAGGTAAAAGCCGGAGTGGAATATAAGATCAATATCGATGGAAACTCTTTTCTCTTGGATGAAAAGAAATTCAATCTCTTGATTTATATAAATGAAAGTGGATCTATTACAGAAGCGGCTAAGCGTTCTAAAATTTCCTACAGAACTGCCTTAAACTATATCGATAAAATAGAGTCCACATTAGACATAGCTATTGTAAGCACTAAAAAAGGAGGAAGCGGTGGTGGTGGAAGCACCACTCTTACTGAAGAGGGCTTGCAAATCCTAAAGGAATGTAAAAAGATCAATGCGATAATGGAACTTCACAGCGAAACCAATGAGATTGAAGCGGAAATTCTTGAAGTTGACAAAACCAAAGGCGTTATGAAAATTCAAATGAACGAATTATGCATAACCATTCCATTGAAAAAGGAATATGAAGTTGGAGATAAGATTCTCGCTTTAATAAGCTATGACAATATCTTCATAATGTTGGAACCTCAAGCATCCAGCATCAGAAACATATTCAAGGGAAAAGTCACTGAAATGAGACTTCAAGATGAAATGGTTCGTGTAAAAATCGACATTGGCGGAGTGAACATTTTCTCAGACATCACATTATCTGCAGGCAAGGACTTGGATTTAAGTTTAGGAAAAGAAGTTTACATTGGATTCAAGGCATTGTCAATAGCTACCTTAAAATTATAATATTTTTATTTTCATATTTTTTTTAAGGTTTAGCATAGTTTTATATATTTTTTAAGGTTTAGCATAGTTTTATATATTTTAAATAAAATAAGATTATTTACAGATTTTATTCATGGTGATATTATTTTAAAAATTATAGTGGATGAGGACAAATGCACTGCATGTGGAAATTGTAAGGAGATTTGTCCTAAAGGAGGATATATTTGGACTATTGATACAGTTGCACATGTATCAAATTTAGACTATTGTCATGTTTGTACATTATGTGCAATGAAATGCGGTCCAGATGCAATTAAAATTATGAGAAATGCGCCAGATGAGTAAATAATTAATCGTTATTTTAATTAAAATATAGTTTAAAATTTTATAAAAAATTGTTACTATGTTTACTTATTATGAGAACTTTAATCAGTGAGTGATTCAATGACTAGAACAGCTAAAGTTTCAAGAAAGACATCTGAAACAGATATTGAAATAGAATTAAATATAGATGGAACTGGAAAATATGATATTGACACTGGAGTCAATTTCTTCAACCACATGTTGGAATCCTTTTCAAAGCACAGCTTCATTGACTTGAAGATCAAGGCAATCGGAGATATTGAAATCGATGACCACCACACTGTAGAGGATGTTGGCATATTGTTAGGTGAAGCTTTCGCAGAAGCTATTGGCGACAAGAAAGGAATCAGGAGAATGGGTCATGCTATTGTCCCGATGGATGACTCAGTTGCAACTGTTGCCATAGACATCAGCGGACGCAGCTACTGCAATATGGACTTGGATTTCAAGCATGACAAGATTGGTGACTTAAGCAGTGATATTGTAGTTCACTTTTTCGAATCCTTTGCTTCCAGCGGAAAGATCAATATCTATGGAACCTGTGAAGGTGCAAATGATCACCACAAGGCTGAAGCTCTTTTCAAGGCATTTGCAAAATCAATGTATGATGGCTGTAAAATAGAGCATGATGAAATCTTAAGTACAAAAGGCGTTCTTTAAGTTTAAACTTAATTAAACCCTTATTTTTTCTTTTTTTAATTGTTTTTTATAATTTAATTTCTATTTTTAATCTATTTTATCTGTTTTTAAATATATTTTAATCTATTTTTTGCAGTATTTCTATAATCTAGAATTTATCCAAGCACATTCCATCAACTACCTTTATCTCCCCTCCACATTTAGGGCATGAATTTTTTGATAAGAGATATTTTGGAATTTCACTCTCGCAACTTGGGCAATGATACTTTTTTGGAGTGTGGAAGTTTCTAGAAAAGTCTACAATATAACAATCGTCCTTCAAGTCAGAAGATTTGATGAATGGCTTTAGGATTGTGTTGGAAATCTTGTTTTCAAATGCTAATTTTTCCATTAGGGAAATGGCTTCGCCTTCTTCATATTGATTTTTGACAAAGGATATCAGGTATAACTTTATTTTCTTATCACAGCTTGCACAATATGTTTCCACAATGTCTCCTGAAATTGGTGAGTCCCTATCCAAACCATAAGCTGATTGAATCAATATGTACTCCTCAATTTCCCCATCATCGTTTAGGCAAAACATCAATGGCCCCTGATCTTTCCATCTGAACCCACAGTCTTCACATTCAAAGTAATCTATTGAAGGCATAATAAATCCCCATGATTGTTAGTATTTTAACGAATTAATTATTCTTTCATGAATTTTAAAATTGAGTTAAAATAAAAGAAAAAAAGTAAATTTTGATTTTGATTTGAGATTTGATTTATTTGATTTGATTTGAATTTGTTTTAAAAAAGAAAAAAGAAAATAAGTAGCTAAAAAGCTACTTAATCCTCGACACTTATTCTGGTTTGCTGATTAAGTCAAGTTTGCAACCAACGTTACCTTCTTTCATGTGAGGGGTTCTTAATACAGTGTCGTTGGATTTTTCAATTTCTCTTGCTTCAGCTGCTAATGCAGCAGCACATGCAGCCATTTCGTGAGCAGCAGCTACTAAAGGAATGAAGTTTTCGTAACCTTTGGTCATGAAACAACCTTTCATGTCTAAACCTGCTACAGCACCAGCCATTTCGTAAGCAGCAATTGCTTTAGCTTTTGCGTATGGGTTTTGGAATTTAGCAGCTTCTACAGCTTTTTCAGCAGTAATAATGAGTTTAGGTAATTCGATTTCGTTACCTGCTTCAACAGCTTCGATTACACCGTCAATGGTTTTTTGTACTAATCTTAAAGCACCAGTTTCTGCTAATACTTTAATGATGTCAGCGTTAAAGATAGCCATTTCAGTTGGGTCTAACCATTCTCTTTTTGCACCGATCATTGGGTCTGCCATAACAATGATGTAACCTAAACCTTGTTCATCCATTTCATCTTTCTTACCTTTACCAGGAGCGTCACCAATGATAATAGCTGGAATATCTTCTGCAGATAATAATTCTCTTGCTTTAGCTGGACCAGGTGCTGCTGGGTTTGGGCTAATGAAAATGCAGAAATCTGGGTCGAATTGTTTGAACTTAGGTACAACGTCTTCGACTTGTTCAGGGTTCATTTTTGCTCCAGATCCAAATACTCTTACGTCGATGTTTGGTCTGTCTGCTCTTTCGTCTAATAATAAATCTAATATTGGTGAAGTACCAATATTTCCACTTCTTAATATAGCGATTTTAACTACCATAATATCACAATAATATTTATAGTATTTGATTATTATAAAGTTAATGTAAAAAAACAAATAAAAAACTTTATATATTAGAATAATTATTTTTTAAATTTAAATAAAATTAATGAAAAAAATAAAGAACGGAGAGAAAGTATTTTGGAAAAATAATGAAATTTAATCGAATATATAAAAATTATGAATCTTAAGAAAAATCATCAAAATTTTAAAAAAAAAAATATTAATTATCCCTCTAGATAATCATCAATCTTTTCACCAAAAATGCTTAAAAAAAATATTAATTATCCCTCTAGATAATCATCAATCTTTTCACCAAAAACACTGTTGTAGAATTGAATTATGAAACCAACTGTAACAGCTGAAAAAATGGTTCCCTCACGAACCCCTTCAAGGTGGCCTATGAATACCAATGCTAAAATGACACCGATGCTTACAACGGTAACATCAAAAAATGGCTTGACCTTACCCCAATCCTTGTTTAAGACTTCACCTATTGCCACAACTGCACCATCTCCAGGAAGCATGGTAATGTCTGACTTTACTTCAATGACAAGCCCGAAAGCAAGTACAAGACAGCTTATTATAAGCAAGATCCATTGACTTATATAATTTGTAGGATTGAGGAAATCAATAACAACTAAGTTAAAATCGATCATGTAGCCAAAGAGAATGCAGACAAGCATTTGAGCTATTTGTGACAATGTGATTTTTCTTAAAAGGACCATTTGGAATATGACAAGCAAGGCATTGAAAAGTATTGTGAATTCCCCTACAGTCCAAGGAAAAGCAACGGATAGAACAGCAGGAATGCATGATATAGGAGGAGTTCCTAAGGTGGACTTAAGGGATAATGCAATGCCTAAAGACATAATGGTCACCCCAAGAATAAGTAAAATGTATCTGATAATTAATTTTTTATCCATTCTAAAACCTTTCCCATCAATTAAAAATAGTATTCCATTTAAATTTAAAGGGATTATGATATTTAAAATTTTTTGATAAGGGATTTAAGTATTGAATTGATTTCAATTAAAAAACTTAAGACAAGGGATTTAAGTATTGAATTGATTTCAATTAAAAAACTTAAGACAAGGAATTTAAGTATTGAATTGATTTCAATTAAAAAACTTAAGATAAGGAATTTGAGTATTGGATAGATTTCTATTTTAACTTTTAAGATAATGAATTTCGTATTGAATTAAGTTTCAATTTTGAAAATATTTAAATGATGAGAAATAATAAATAATTAAAAACAGCTTAAATTTTTAGGTGAATCAATTGAAAAAAGTTAAGATTACAGTCATGAAGAAAGTAAGGCATGATGACTTGATTGAAAAGTATGAAAACCCGTTGGAACATGAATGCGATGTTGAGTGTGGGGATGTCTTTATAGCCAATGGTTGGGAAAAGCCAGAGAACTTCTGTCCTAGTGCATGGGAAGTATTATCCCCATTTGTAATGGGTTTAGCAAATGGTGCAGAAGACTTTTATGACGGTTGGATGAAGAATAAGAAATCAGCAATGATTTCCTGCAATGATGGGTTCCGTCCTGTAAGCTTTTTGCTTGAAACCATGGAGGAGGATGCTGATTAAAATAAGACATGAAAAATAAAAAAACTTAAAAATTTTCAGAAAAAAAAAATTAAAAAGAAAAATTATCTGTATACTTTACGGCTATTCCAAATTTGCTTAGTGGAGTTAAATCCGCTTCTTTTTAATGATTTTTCATCAAAATCATTTATCAAATCCACTAATCTTTCAATAGCTATCTCACTATCCTTTACAAGATCTGATTCCTTTTGTTCGGGGAGATTTTCAAATGCTTCTGGAATTTCCTCTATTTTTACGATTGGTATGTTCAGTTCCTTTGCCAAGTCAACACTGCCATGGGTTTTATGGAATCCTTCTATTTTTAATGATGGGATGTTGAATACTCCTGCTTCAATTGTCATCCCCATACCTGCAGCATAGATTAGATGGGAAGCGGCATTCATAAAGCTCAATAAATCAACATATTGAGGCAAAACCTTAATGTTTGGTGATAAGATCAAATCCTGCACCATGTTTCTGTCAAACCTATAGGGAGCAATCAATGCCTTGAGATTAAGCTCTTCAACAGACCTTATCAATGGCTCAATATCATCGTCCTTCAAATCTCCACCAAGGACAATAAGGACGAATTCCTTCATTCCATATTCTCCGTATATTTCATCCTTGTCTATTAAATTGCTTTCATCCTTGATGTAATTGTGAACATATTTTGCCATAGGATATCCTTGGATATTGACAACATTCTTCAGATTATAACTCTTCTCCAGATATTCCTTGTATTCCTCAGATGGAACCGTTATGAGATTGGCTTGTGAAATGACTTCTATAGGATTATAAATATCCTGCTCTATATGCAAGACTGGAATATTCAAAATGTTTGCAGCTAATATGGCCTTTCTAACATCCCCAGCATTTCCTGCAGTAATCAATAAGTCAATATCCTTTCCTTTAAGGGCATTGAATGACTTTAAGATATCCTTTGAAATGAGGTATGCCAATTTTCCACGAGAATTCTTTTTCCCTCTTCTGCCTTCTCCAATAGAATATGTTTCATCACAATAAGGTTCGAGTAAATCTCTTGATGATTCTCCATGATAAAGGCCTATTATCTTATCTATCTTAAATTTTAATTTGCCTTCCCTTTCCTGCTCCCTTAACTTTTCAATGATTGGGATGATTGTCTTGGATGGAGTGATCTCTCCGGCAATGGCTAAATTCTTAGATTTCATGATTTGCACCCCTTAAAAAATGGATGATGAGTAAGATTCCTATTAAATAGAATAGCCAAACCACAACATCAGTTGGGCCTGTCTCTATCCATATGATTGTTTGTGCAAGCAAAATTCCATAAAATGCTGTAAAGATTTCCTTTTTGTAATTTTGTATGCTATGTAAGGTCTTGAGGATAAATCCTAATAAGAGCATTTGAATAATCATTCCCACAATCCCAAAGTCAAGCAATGCAGGGCCGAATATAGTTGAGGTTATGGAATGGACCTGACCTAATGTGGCTTGGCCAACCAGAACCCTTGCATCTGAATGTGTGAAGAATCCTGTCAATGTTGTGTAGAATAGATTGCCCATGGTGGCGCATTGATTCTCGATAGCCTTTGAAAGTATGTTCAATGTAAATGCCGCCCTATAAGAGACCAATTCAATTGGATTCAAAGACCAGTGCTGCCAGCTGATGGCTTGAACTGCAATGAATCCAACTGCCAAAAGCACAACTGCAATAGCTAAAATAGCTAGGATTATGTATTTCACATCAACATCCCTTGTATAGTACAAGGTGATAAGTGCTGAAAGCATGATTGCAATAGGAGTGGTCCTATATCCAGTAAGAGCAAACAAGACTAAACCTATAAGTAATAATAGATAATGTGATTTTCTATTGAACCTTGCAAGCAAGACATTGATGGATGGTAGGAAAATTATGTATGAAATTAGCCATATTTTAGTTGCCGCCTTTGCCTTTAATGTAGCGGAGAAAAGTGGAATTCCTCCCAAAAAAGCTATATTTATAATCTGCAGCAAAATGCCTAATAAAACCAGTCCCACAAGAACCAATTCTTTTTTTGAATATGAATCAGACAATGATAATTCCTCAGGGTTAAAAATTTTTTTAGGGGAACTGGTCGCATCGATTTTGAATTTTTTGCTTAAGAGGTAGTTAGATGAAAAAACACCAAAAATAAAGAACAAAAGCCCTAATCCGATATAGATATACAAATCTAAATTTGGAGAAGGCAATTCCTGATAAAAATACCACATAGGCATAGCTATGATTAGGAAAAGGATAGCCATGACTACAATAATCAGTGGATTGAATAGATCAAGATTTCCGTTTTTAAAATTAAAGTTCATAAAAAACCCCTTATGTAAGCATTATTTTAGATTTTGTAAAAACTATTATAATAATTTTATTAAATGGACAATTCTTAAGAATTTTCAAATCAAAGCCAAGGTTTTTGTGAGTTGATAAAATCAGCCGATTGAATGAGAAATACAGACCAAATAGAAGATGGTTGAAAAAATTTTGCCAATGCAAAAGAAAAAAAGTGTATGGGAAAATGTTTTGAGAATATGAAAAGTATACAGAGAGTGAAAAATAGATATGTTTGAAGAGGAATAATTTTAATACTATAGAACAATTATTACAATAGCTAAAAAAATCATCCAGTAATACAAAAAATAGTGAAAATTTAATGAAGATCTTTAAAAAATTTGAAAAATTTATTGAAAATTTATGATAATGACATTTTTGAGAGGAAAAAATCGTCAAAATAAATGATATTGCAGAAGATTTCAAATGATGATGAAAATAAATTAACAGGATTATGTTTTGATAATGACATTCAAAAAAATTTTGAAAAATTCTAAAAAAACTTACACTTGAAACTTACGTCAAAGAATTTCTGGCCCTAAAATTGGCAAAAAATGATAATGACAGGTTAACTCATTATACAGTTGAAATGTATGTCTAAGAGTTACAATGAAAATATTGGAAAAAATACAACTCAAAGAATGAAAAATGCATATGAATTGAATATTCAAAAAAATAAAATGATAATGCAATTATAAAAAGTGAAAAAAAAAGAAAATTAATTATGAAAAAATATTGAAAAAATTTTGATCAAACTTTTGCAAGCCAAAGGCGAGTAAAAGTTTGGATTATTCATTTTGTTTTTCAGCTTCCAAGACGTAGGTTTCCTTAGGCTTGCTGTCAATTTGCAAGTCACTGTCATCAGGTTGCCTGTTTAATAGACGATCAATGAAGCTTCTGTTTTTATATCTGTCAATTAAAAGCCTATCGGCAGTTAGCAATTGATCCTTATAAGCGATTTCCTTAAGGGTGTCCTGAAGTTGCTGGTTGACATTGTGCAATTCCTTGTCCTTTTCTAAAACAAGTTCGTCGTGTCTTTTTCTCTCTTCAAGGAGATTTTCTTCAGCCTTTTGCTGAGCTAAATCAGATTTTGCCCTTTCAAGCCTAATCTCTTCATTAGCCTGTTTGATAAGCTGATCTTTCTCATCAATGATTTCATAGCATTTTGCAATGGCAGATTTGTTTTCTTCAACCAGTTCCATGATTTCCTTATTCTTGTCTGAAATCTCCTGATTCCTTTGTTCCATAATCTCATTTATGGAAGAATCCGCTTCACTGCGTGATTGCTTCAAATCTGAAATGGTATTCTTATTATCGTCAATTTTAGCCTTGAGATCATCGATTTCATTAAGGTAAGATTCATATTCACTTATCCTAAGAATCATCACTTTCTCTCCACCTTCAAAATTATCCTTTTTTGAAAGATCGATACGATAAGTGAAACTGTTTCCTCTCTTATATTGTTTGACTTCCTTTTCTAACATAAAAATACCTTCGAATGAAAAAATTGATATTATCATGAAATTTAAAATTTTTAAATAAATAATACAATTAAATTATATAAAAAATTATTAACACTATTATATATGTTAACTCATTGCATATAAACTTATTTTAAAAAACTATAAAAAAAATTAATTTGTAACTCAAAAAATTGAAAAAAATTATAAAAAAATGAAGATGAGTCATAATGATATTACATCAATAGTTTAGCTGTGAGGATTTGAGTTATCAATTTTTTAAGATGAGTTGAAAATTTGAAAAAATCGAAGAAAAATAGCAGGTATCGTTTCAAGTGTAAAAATTGAGTTACAAAATTTGAAATGAGAGTTTCAAAAAATCTGTAGAATCCCAAATGATATTAACATCATTTTCATTAAAGAAAATGAAGATCATGGAGCGAATTTAAAAATTTGAATAAAGTATGAAAAAATAAGCAATCCATATACATAAATGTACAAAAATATAGCATGTAATATCATTGAGTTAACGTTGTATCTACAAAAAGTTACAAAATGCATTGAAAAAAATGATATTAATAATGGTTTAAAATAATTATTATAAAAAAATAACTATTCATTATAGTTTTTTGAAAAAATAGCTAAAAAAACTCAAGTTTTAAAATAAAATAATAAATTTAAATAGATTTTCAAAATTTAAAATTTTTTTAAAAAAATTCCTCCTGAAACCTAAAGTAATACTTTTTTATGATAAAAATATCATCGAAAATTCGAAAATTTTGTATATTGTAAAAAAATTTAAGAAAAAATCGTATACATTATACAAAAATTAATTATAAAAAAAGTTCACGGAAATGAAAACATTAAAATGGATTATATGAAATGACTAGATGATATGATGAAAAAATAAAAATAGAAATAAAAATAGAATCTTGAATTTTAAAAGAAAATAAATATGATCTGTATTGTTACCAAACAAGTTGGTGAAAAATAAAACTCTAGTCTAACTCAGCTATATTTTTAGTGAAATTATATGCAAAGTTAGGACATGAACAGGCATGAATGTGAATGTAATTAGCTAAAGTGTTTCCAATGCTGACTCCATCCATATTATTCAATACACCTCTTCCTCTAAGGACGTCAAATACAAGATCATCTGTACTGTCTATGTTGAGTTTAGTGTAATGGAATTCATGTGCACGGAAAATGTCCCCTTCGTCAGATATGAGATTATCCTTATTTGATCTTGCCACAACATAATTCAATCCTTGAACTCTAGGAGTCATTTCTGCTGTGTATGGAATTGCATTGACCATTCCTAAGCCGTCAATAGACTCTGATAAATAGATCAATCCACCGCATTCACCATATATTGGCCTATCTTCCTTGTGGAATTTATTGATGGATTTCAGCATGGATTCATTCTCAGACAATTCCTTCTTGAAGACTTCAGGGTAGCCTCCGCCAATGTAAAGGGCATCAACATCTGGAATTTCCTCATCCTTGTATGGGCTGAATGGAACAATCCTAGCCCCATTGTCCTCAAGTGATTCCAATGTTTCCTTATAGTAAAAGGTGAAGATTTCATCTATGGCCACACCAATCTTAATAGGAGCCTTATTGCCTGTTTTCCATAACTCTCCTGGTTTGGAGCCATTGGTGACTTCAAGGTTTATCGCCTCATTATGCTCCCTGTTGAATTCATCCTCATGAATTGACAAATCAACACGACGGCCGTGGCCATTATCCTCTTCCATTGATTCAATGGCCTTATCCTTATTGTCTTTTACAGCAGATTTGCTGGATGTTTTCATTATATCCTTTAAAGCATCCAAGTCTATATATTCCTCAGCAATGTTTCCCCAAAGCTCAATATTCCTATTGATCTTTTCCTTTTCAAGAGCTGGGACCAAACCAAGATGCCTTTCCTCCACTGCAATCTCTTCATTTCTTGGAATGCCTCCTATAACTGGAACATTTGCCAATTTTTCAACAGACTCCTTAGCCTTTTTGAAATGTCTTTGTCCTTTGACCTTATTCAAGATAACTCCTTCTATACGTACATCAGGGTCAAGGGCCTTAAAGCCCAATACAACAGCTGCAGCGCTTTTAACCAAGCTTCTTGAATCCATAAGAAGCACTACAGGTGCATCTAAAGCCTTTGCAATTGATGCGGTGTTGCCAATATCACTAATAGGGCTTATACCTTCATATAGGCCTCTTACACCTTCTATAATGCCCATATTGGATTTGGATATCTTAAGTGCCCTTTCAAATGAATTGATTATTTGAAACTCATCCATGAAAAATGAATCCAAGTTCCTTGATACATTGCCTGTAGCAATTGTATGGTAAGAAGGGTCAATAAAATCAGGGCCAACCTTAAAGGGTTGAACATTTTCATCTTGAAGTGCCTTCATTATTCCTGTAGAAATGGTTGTTTTTCCAACAGCACTTCCAGTTCCAGCTAGTACGACTTTCATAATATTAAATTAGCATATATTTTATTTAAAATTTTCTTATCCTTAGAATGAATTATTTTAAATTTTAATTGATTTTTGATAAAAATAATAAAAATAAGGGATTTTTAAAAAAAAGTAATAATTTTTGTTTAAAAAAAGACTAAAAAGCTTTAAAAAAAATATTGTAAATTACAAATAGATATGGTTTATAAATAAAAACTAAAAATGCTTAAAATCTAAAATAGTTTACTATACATTAGATATAGTAAATAATACTTATCAAATGCTCTTATTTAAACAATATAAGCATTAAAAATTAATGTTAAAATGTAACGGGTTTAAAATAGGTTTTGTTTTGAAAAATAGAATCTTAAAACTTGTTACTGGGAGGTGATGATATTATAGGCAAAATTGATGTACAAGTACTTATTGGTACTTTAAGTCTTATTGTACAAATATTGAACTTGTACATCCTCAAAAATAAGGGAGATTAATTTATCTCTTATTTCTTGAGTTTAAATTTATTCCCTATAATATATAAACCTTACCTAATCAAAAAAATAGATTTCTTAAAGGTGATAGAATGATAATCAAAGAGCTAATAAATATTGCATTATTGGTTTTAGTGGCAATGATGATATGCATAAACTACAAACTAAACAAGGGCAGAAATAAGGAAAGCAGAATATTGAGCATTGTTTCTTTAGTTTTAGTTCTAATAAATATAATATTATGCTTCCTCTAAAATATCTGAAATTGGCAATAATATAATTTACTATAATATATTGTTAATATTTATAAATGACAATGAAGATAATATTATTTAAAAAATAAGTTAAATTAAATGATTTTATTAAAAAGAGGTAAATTATGTCTACATTAGAGAAAATGCAAGTTTTGGCAGATAGTGCACAATATGATTTGTGCGATTATGTCAGCCATAGCAAGAGCTCTCAGGTAAATCTCCCTGGGATTTATCATGCTACAGGACATAATGGATGCAAGATACCTCTATTTAAGACATTGATGACAAACAAGTGCAAAAACGACTGCAAATACTGCATCAACCAAAGCAAACGCAATTTCACCCGTCTTGAATTAAGTCCTGAAGAGCTTTCAAGAGCATTCCTGCACTACTACAACAACGGTTATGTCAATGGTCTCTTTTTAAGTTCAGGAATTGGAGATACAATAGACAACACAATGGAAAAGACCATAGAGACTGCAAGGATACTGAGAAAGGACTATGGCTATGATGATTACATACATCTCAAGATCATTCCAGGGGCATCAAAGGATTCAATCAAAAGGGCCATGAGCTTGGCAAATAGGGTAAGCCTTAACATAGAGGCAGCTACAAAGGATGGGCTAAGCGAAATCACATCTACAAAGGACTACAATAAGGACATCCTAAAAAGGCTTGACTGGATGAATGAAATATCAAGAAAGAATCCGAGTTTTGCAAAATCCGGCCACACTACACAATTGATAGTCGGTGCAAATGATGAAACAGACCTTGAAATTTTAAAAAGAATGGAAAGCCTGTATAAGAAAGTGGACTTGAGAAGAAGCTACTTCAGCGCATTCTCTCCTGTAGAAGGAACTGAATTCGAGAACAAGGAGTCCTGCAATACAGACAGAACTGCCAAATTGTATCATGCAGATGCCCTGATAAGCGATTATAAGTTTGATGTGAAGGAGCTTGTATTTGACGATAATGACAAATTATCCTTGAAGGAAGATCCAAAGATATTGGCTGCAAGGGAAATGAACATATTCCCTGTAGAAATTAACTATGCGCCTTATAAGCATTTGATCAGGGTTCCGGGAATAGGCCCTAAATCTGCCAGAAGGATAATGGCAATACGTAAAAACAAGCCATTTAAAAAACTGGAAGAGCTTCAAAGGATAGGTGTTGTGGTGAAAAGGGCGGAACCATATATAAAATTGGATGGAAACTATCAGACCGCTTTAGATAATTATTAATAAAATTAATGCTATAAGATTCTATATATCAATGAATTGTTTATGAATGAACTCTAAATTTGAAAAGTTTATAATAATGAATTTTTTGTGAAAAACGAAGGATGGGAAAAATGAATGCTGAATTTATTGTGAAAAACGAAGGATGGGGAAAATGAATGCAATAAACATCAAAGACATCAAGGAAGAATTGAAGATTCCTGATTATATAAAGATTTTTGACACTACCCTGCGGGATGGGGAACAGGCTCCGGGCATTGCCTTAACAGTTGATGAGAAGATAAAAATAGCTCAAAAGCTTGATGAGCTTGGAGTGGACACAATAGAAATGGGTTTTCCAACCGTATCCGAAGGTGAAAGGCAAACTGCAAAAAGAATGGTGGATTTAGGCTTTAAATCCAATATATGTGGTCTTGCTAGAGTATTGGAAAAAGACATTGATGCGGTTATTGACTCTAACTTGTCATATGTCCACTTGTTCATAGGCACTTCTCCACTTCACAGAGACTATAAGTTAAAGAAATCAAAGACAGAAATCATAAATCAGGCCATAGAGGCTGTTGAATATGCAAAGGACCATGGCCTTACTGTGGAATTTTCAGCTGAAGATGCTACAAGAACCGAGCTTAATTATCTAATAGAATTCTATAAAAGCGTTGAAGATGCAGGAGCAGACATGATAAATGTTCCAGACACTGTTGGAATACTAGTCCCATCCACTACAAGAGATTTGATAAGAATACTCAGAAAGAAAATTAACGTTCCTATAAGTCTTCACTTCCACAATGACTTTGGACTTGCAGTATCAGATTCAATCATTGGTATTGAAGAAGGTGCAAATCAGGCCCATTGTACAATAAACGGTATCGGTGAGAGAGCTGGTAACACCTCTTTAGAGGAACTTGTAGTTAGCTTAAAAATAGCTTATGGCGCAAATATCGGTGTGGATACAACCAAACTCTATGACACTTCCAATTTCATAGGATCCATAACAGGTATTAAGATGCCGCCTACAAAACCTATAGTAGGGGAAAATGCATTCGCTCATGAATCAGGCATCCATGTTGATGGGATATTGAAAAACGCTTCCACCTATGAACCGATTCCACCTGAACTTGTAGGTCGCAAGAGAAGAATTGCACTTGGAAAGCATACCGGCCATGCTGGAATCAAGTCTAAATTGGAAGAGTTCAATATAGAAGTGACTCCTAAGCAATTCGAGAACATTTACAATCAAGTGAAAACACTTGGCGATAAGGGCAAATGCATTACAGACGAGGATTTGAAATCCATTGCAATCACTGAACTCTCCACAAGCGACAAGGAATACATCAAATTGCTTGGTCTCAATGTAATGACAGGCGAATCCGTATCTGCAACAGCAACCGTGAAACTTTCAATTAAAGGAAAGATCATGGAAACCTCTCAAATTGGAGTGGGGCCAGTTGATGCAGCAGTCGGTGCAATCAAGTCACTTGTAAAGGAAACCATAGACATAAACCTTGAAGAGTATAGGCTTGAGGCTGTGAGCAGCGGTACCGATGCATTGGCAGAAACCTTTGTAGTGATTTCAAACAATGATGGCCATAGGGCAACAGGAAGAGCTACAAGAGAGGACGTTATCATCTCAAGTGTGGTTGCAGTCATCAACTCAATCAACAGATTGTTGTCCATTGAGAAAATAATTTAAATTGTGATAAGATGCCAACTGTAGACAGTTTTCTTCCTGAATTTATTCAAGCTAATTTCTTTTCAGGCTATACTGTATTTAATACAGTTGTCTATACATTAATTCTAGTTGTTTTTGTACTTGCAATTATAAGAATATTCAAAAAAATAAAAATAGACCCTCTCTCCATCATATGCTCTATAATTCCATTCATCATCCTAGGAGGTTTAATAAGAGCATTGGTGGATCACGGGGTATTTCCAAAAACCGTTTTTCTGATTACACCGGGAATTTATATCCTAATTGGCTTTTTGACAATCCTATCATTCCTGCTGAGCATAGAGCTGTTTAATCGGAAAAATATAGATTACCGTTACACTTTATTTATTATTGGTATGGTCTTGCTCATCCCTACCCTATTTTTTATTCCATGCCTAAGCATTAAGCCTATGAATTATATCTTATCAACATTAGTTTTTGTAAGTTTAATTGTTTTTCTCATATTTTATATTGGAGAAAAATTGCTGAAAAATTATTCGCCAATTGTGAAACTTTTATCCGATAAAATCAATAGGATCATAATCCTAGCACATCTGTTCGATGCCTCTACAACATTTATTGCTGTCGAGTGCTTCAATTACTATGAACAGCATGTTTTGCCAAATGCCATGAATCAATTATTCGGTACATATACTACACTGTTTCCTATGAAAGTTATAGTGGTGCTTTCAGCATTATACATAATCGATCAATATTTCGATGACTTAACTATAAAAAATCTATTAAAATTAACAGTATTTGTATTAGGATTGGCACCTGGAATGAGGAACTTTTTGACACTGGCAATAGGCATGATTTAGATGCAGATGATTAAAAAAAAATTTTATTGATGAAATATAGAAATCAATTTTTATAAAAATTAGTTTTATATATCTAAAACATTTTTATCGCATTTTGCATTTCTGCTGCTGACTATATTTCTGCAGGATTTTCTCTCCAACTTTCTTCGGGCATCACCTGCAATTCCACCTCCTTCCCGTGCAACGATTTTGTTTTCCTCGAAATTTTTTGGCTTAGTGCCACGGCTCAATTCCGTGGTTGACACTTCAGCCAACATATTGAAAACCAGTTCGGCATTGGTCATGTTGTCCCTAAGACTTTCGCCTTTAAGATTCTTAAATTTTTTATATTCAGGCACAGTCTTTCCAGACCAAGCTTTACTGACTTCATTGGTTAATATGCCATATTCACCAAATTTCACTCCTCTGTTTTTCCATTCCCCAGTCAAATCCTTACGAACCTCTATGGACCTCATTCTTTGACTGATCCATTCTTCACTATAGCCTTGCCGGCGATATGATTCTATTGCCCTTTCTATGGCTCTTTCAGGATCTTTGATTTCATCGATACGTTCTTTACCTACTTCAGCAAGCCAAATTTTAAATGGTTCCGCATTTGGGGATGGAATTGATTGTATTATTCTTAATAGTTGCTTTGTATTTGCAACATCTGTTTTATAAAATTTTCCGTCACTTGATTTCAATTTGAGTTGTACGATATTTTCGTACAACTGACTTCCCTCTTGTTCTTTCATTTTTCGTTTCAAGTCACTCCAATATCTACGGGGATTATTGCTTTTTGATAATACGCTTATAACATCAACAATAGAATAGTAATAATCCTCCAACTCTGCATCCCATTTTCTACGAATCTCCTGGTTTTCAAATAATTTTATTTCAAATTCATCCATATTTTAAACTCCTAAATTTAATAAAAAATTTCTAAAAATATATTGAGACATGAATTAAAATTGAATTTCATGTATTAAAAAAATAGCCTAAGAGCATTTGAAAAGTAAAAATAAGAGTTATAAATAGTTTAATATAAATTTAAAGTTTACTATATCTTTAAAATAGTAAACAAACTAAAAATATTAAAAATTAGCTAAAAAAAGTGAAAATAAGATAAAATCATGATAGAAAATTAAGAAATAGAGAAAAATTAAAAATTAACTAAAAAAAGTAAAAATAAGTTATTTAAGAAAAATGGATTTATGAAAATTTTATGTGGAATTTCAGAAAGCTCCTCAGAAGCAAAGGCTATTCCTCTCTTTTCGGATACCTTCTAAGGACTTTCTTTACAAAGACTTCCTTAGCAATGAGGAAATTGCTTGTTCTATGACCCATAGCCTTGCAGCGTCTATGTTTTATGGCTTTTAGGATTCCATCTACAGAATCGTTTCCCTTGGTGTTGACTTCAGTGAACGCGTCTCCAATTGATTTTAGGAAATGAGAATCGCTAGCCCCCAATGTTGCAAGCCTTTTATTGTATGCCAAGGTTTCTGCCTGCTTGTTTGAGTATCCGAAAATGTACCTTGCATTTTTGGTTTCCACACCATCGACAACAAGATTCTTGTCAACCTTGCAGAAAAGCCCATGCCTATAATATGAAAATGGATGGGGAACGATGGCAAGTCCACCAGCATCATGAATTCTATCAACAGTCTCTACAGCAGACAATCCCTTTGGAATGATTTCATCCACACCTAATCCTAAAATATGGCCTTTGTCAGATGATATTTCTATAGATGGGACAACTATTATATCCCCTTTAATGCTTCTTGCAATTCTTGAACCCTTTATTTCATTATGATCACTGATTGCAATAGCATCTAGCCCTTTCTTTTCAGCTTCTATTAGAATGTCTATAACTTCTGAACGGGAATCACCTGAATAAACACTATGGATATGTGGATCAAATTTCATATTATGCCTCGTTTATTGTATAAAAAAATTAATTTTGTATTAATATTCTCAATTGTTATATTATCATTAATCCATTATAAACTTTTTTTATATATCTAGAAAATTAATGAAAAATTTCACTGCTACTCAAAATAAATTGTAAAAAAATTTACTGTATATTCAAAAAAAGTTGCAAGGAAAAATAAAAAAGTAACTGGGAAATGATTAAATTTTAGAAAAAAATTACTGAATAAAGGATAAAAGTGATAAGAAAAAATTAAAAAATAAGGAAAAATGCATGAAAAAATATAAGATAAATTAATTAGAATAATTTTATTTAATTTTATTTAATTTTTTTAAAATTATTTAAAATTATTATAATATAATTAAAAAAATAATTTTATAATTTAATTTAAAATTATTATAATATAATTAAAATAATATTTTTATAATTAAATTTATAATTTTATTATTATTTTTTTATTTATTTTTTCTTAAGAATTCCATTGACTTTACAAGGCCAACAGTACCTGTCATCATGACATCTCCACCAGGCGCTGCATGATAATAGTCAAGATTAGTGCCTTCGATCAATGCTCTTTTTGGGCCGGCTACGATAACCTTTTCCAATTTTGAAATAGGATTCAATGCAAATGCGCCATGGCCTCCTTCATCGTGGACATCCTCATGTTTTATTGTTCCGTCAGCAAGGGCTAAAACGAGCTCTTCAAGTCTTTGAGGGGTCAAATCTCTTGTGTGGTGCTCGAATACTCCTTGTATTTTACCCTCTTCAATGGAGGCTACAGTAGTATGTCCATTGCCTATATCCATAACAACAAAGCTGTTCAGCTTTAGAACTTCCTTATCGTAACATACTCCAGCGATTGATGCAAACTTGGTATCCATGAGAACTGGCTTAAATTCAGGACTTTCTTTAGCTAAAGATTTTATTACAGATTGCATTCTTGTAAAGTATTCAGGAACTTCTTCAGCTTCCATTGCAAATGTTTCAGGCTCCATAGGTACAGGGAGCTTTTCCTTGATTTTCTCGAACCTGAAGTCCCTATCCCCCATATTTTCACTGTATCCATGATCCTGAACAGCTACAATGAGCTCATCAACATTTAGGTCCAGGTCAAATGATGAGAATATTTCAATCAAATGGTTTACATCCACATCCTTTAATGAAATTTTTGTATAATTAGAATAGGTAGAATCCTTTTCATATGCATTTTCTTCAACAACTTCAAATCCATATGACTTTACCTGATCTATATTGTCACGTATTGTTCTTGCTGCCAAATCCTCAAAAGCGACCTTATATCCCTTTTCCATATGCTCAAGACATCTATCCTTAATCTTTCCCCCACCCATGATGACTCCGTCAAAGTAAATGTCACTTTCACATTCACTTATCATTTGGCCAATTGTCAAATGAGGGGAAGGGATGACCAGTTTCATTGAATTTTCAATCTCCTTTTCACTGTCATACAATAAGATGTCTTCAGTGCCGGTTCCTACATCAATAGCTAAAATTTTCATAGTTTTCTATTTGTTTTAGGAATATTTAAATTTTTTAAAAATGATTGATTGAAAATGATAAAAACTATGAAAAATCTTTTATTTTAAATACTATAATGTACAAAAATGTACTACAAAGCTTTATATAGTACATTATACATAATATTAGTACAGAATGATTAGATGACATTCTTTAAAAATATTTACAAATAGATTATTAAAAAACAAAAATGTGATATTATGCAATACAGAATTGACTTAACCAATGACGAAGTACCAACTAAATGGTACAATATTAACGCTGATTTACCTGTAGAACTTCCTGCTCCTAAAAACAGTGAAGGAAAGAATCAAATAGGCACCTTACCTCAAATATTCGTAAACGAATGTCTTAATCAAGAGTTCGCTACTGACAGATACATCACTATCCCAAAAGAAGTGAGGGAACTCTACCAAAGATTAGGAAGACCTACTCCTTTAGTGAGAGCAAAAGGATTGGAAGAGAAACTGAATACGCCTGCAAAAATCTATTATAAGCGGGAAGATACATCTCCTACCGGAAGTCACAAGCTAAACAGTGCAATAGCTCAAGCATACTATGCTAAAAAGGAAGGCATAGAAAGAATTACCACTGAAACCGGTGCAGGACAATGGGGTACTGCATTATCCCTTGCAGCTTCCATGATGGGAATCGATTGCACCGTTTATATGGTAAGGGTTTCATATGATCAAAAGCCTTTCAGAAAAACAATCATGGAGCTATATGATGGAAAAGTCCATGCATCTCCAAGCCAAAACACTGAAGTTGGTAGAAAAGTTCTTGCAGAAACTCCTGACACTCCTGGTTCACTTGGAATAGCTATTTCTGAAGCTGTAGAGGATGCTTTAACTGATGATAAAGTAAAATACACCTTAGGAAGTGTATTGAACCACGTTATCTTGCATCAAACAACCATTGGTCAGGAAATTAAATTGCAGCTTGAAAAAGTTGAAGAGGAGCCAGACACAATGATTGCTTGTGTTGGTGGAGGAAGTAACTTTGGTGGATCATTGTTCCCATTCATTAAGGATAAGATCCAAGGTAACTCCGATACTGAATTCATTGCTGTAGAGCCTTCTGCATGCCCTACTTTAACTCAAGGAGAATATAGATACGACTTTGGGGATGAAGTTGGATTCACTCCACTCCTGAAGATGTTTACATTAGGACACAACTTCATTGCTCCTTCTGTACATGCAGGCGGACTAAGATACCACGGTATGAACACACAAGTGTCCTTGCTTAGAGAATTAGGCTACATCAATCCGGTAGCTGTTCACCAAAGAGATGTATTTGCAGCGGGTAAAATGTTTGCAATGTGCGAAGGAGTCATTCCAGCACCTGAAACAAACCATGCAATCAAGGCAGCCATTGATGAAGCTAAAAAATGTAAGGAAACTGGTGAAGAGAAAACCATTGTTGTTAACTTCTCTGGCCATGGTTTAATGGACTTTAAAGGTTACGCAAGTTATATGGATGGATCTATGGAAAACTCCAAATAGATTTCCATTCTTATTTTTTTTCTTATATTTTAGATAGTTTTTCTTTAATATTTCTTATTTTTAGGTATTTTATCGGGCATTTTATCTTTAATGCTTTCTTATTTTTTAGCTATTTTTTAGGTATTTTATCTGTTATTTTATCTTTAATGCTTTCTTATTTTTTAGCTATTTTTTAAGAATATTTTTTCTTTTTTTTATGATAAATTTTAGTTATTAGTTATAAGTTATAAGTTATAACTAATAACTTATAAAATATAAGAAATAACTTAAAAGTAAAAACGTATAAATGATAAATTATAAAGTAAAAGTAATAAGATATAACTTAAAACTTATATAGTATAACTTATAAATTATAATATATAAGTAATAACTTAGAAGTAATAACTTAAAAGTAATAATTGCTAAGTAATAAGTAAAAAATAATTAGTGAAAAGTGATAATGGAAAAACTTCTAAGTTATTCATTAGAACTTATAATTTAAAAAATCACTTTATTTTAAGAAAAATACTTTAGGAGATTTAATATAATGGGAGAAACAATTGCCGTAATGAATCAGAAAGGTGGATGTGGAAAGACTACAACCGTAGTGAATTTGGCAACATCCCTTGCTGCAATGGGAAAGGCTGTGCTTGTAGTTGACATGGATCCGCAAGCTAACGCTACAACAAGTTTTGGAATAAATAAAACAGAAATCAAGAAAACCGTCTACACTGCTTTGGTAAATGAATGCAGTGTTCAGAAAGCAACCATTCCTACAAAAATCGAAAACCTATTCATACTTCCAAGCAATATCGACTTAAGCGGTATCGAAGTGGAATTGAGCAAAGAATCCAACTATCACATAGCTTTAAAGAACTTGCTTGAACCGATCAAAGGCATTTTTGACTACATTATAATAGACCTGCCGCCATCTCTTGGAATAATAACAATTAATTCATTGATAGCTGCTGACAGCGTATTGATACCAATTCAAGCGGAATACTTTGCACTTGAAGGATTGGCTGATTTGATGAACACCATCAAGCTTGTTGAAACAAGATTAAGAAGCCCAACACCGATCAAGGGAATACTTCTAACATTGTATGATGCAAGAACCAGATTAGGTAGGGAAGTGTATTCAGAGCTAAAGAAATACTTCAAGGACAAGGAATACGTATTCAATACCGTCATTCCAAGAAACATACGTTTGGCAGAGGCTCCAAGTTATGGAAAACCATGCATAGTATATGACCCAGAAAGTAAGGGAGCAATAGCTTACTTGAAACTTGCTAAGGAAATACTGGAAAGGGACAAAAAATAAAGATGGGTATTTGATTTAAGAATATGAATTGACGATTATAATAATTAATATTAACTTAATATTAAATTTTTAACACGAAGGGTTTGGTAAAATGGCTAAAAAGGAAAAGAATACAGGATTAGGAAGAGGATTGGATTCATTGATTCCAAAGATTGAAGAGACTGAAGTTGAAGAAGGCATCAGTCTTGAAGATTTACTTAAGGAATCTGAAGATGAAGCAAAGACTTTTGAGGAACTGGTTGAGGAAGTTGAAGAGGAGTTTGAAGGTGAAGATGAACTTCAAGCTTTAGAAAAATCTGCAGATGAGGAAGAGGAAAAACCTAAAGACACATCAGAATACACAAATGTTTTGTTCAATGATGATGAAAAACCAGCTGAAGATGTTGAAAAAGAAGAGGAAAAAATCAGCTCTGAAATAAGTGCAGATAATATTGAATCTACAGTTGATTTAAATGAAGAAAATGATGTAAGTAGTGAAATTATTGAAGCACCCGATGATTTAAAAGAAGTTGGTAGTCTTCTTTCAGAAAAGGAAGAGAAACTTATAGATGAAGTTATCGAAACTGTGGAAAATAATCCAAGAATCACCTTATGGTCTGCAAGATCAGCAGCTGTGCTAAGGTACTTGAGAAAGACCGAACCTGAATTCAGCATAAGCAGTGAAGCATCAAACCTAATCGATGCTGCAATAGCTGAAAAGTATCCTGAAATCTGGACATTGTTCAATCATTTGTAAGATGCTTAAAATATAGAATCATGATTATCCACTAACATCAATAAATCAAAGGAATTGGTAGGTAATGGGAATCTTTAAGATTCCATTATCTATCAATCAAATAAAAATCTAGAGGTAATGAGAATCTAATAATCCCATTATCTATCAATCAAATAATGATCAAGAAAATTTATGAATTTAAGAACTATATTGAAAATAAATAAATAAATAATTTAAAACACGGGGATTGTAATGAAATTAGGATTTTCGCTTCTTTCACTATTCATGAAAGATGTAAATGAGATGCTGGATATAGCAGTTGAAAATGGATTTGATAGTGTTGAACTCTTGGCTGAAGGCCCCTACAGACCTGATGAAATGCTTGGAAACAAGGAAATCACAGAGGTCTTTCACTCATATGACTTGGATATCTATATGCATGCTGTGAATGTAGACATAAACCTTGCAAGCTTAAATCCTGGAATACGTAAGGAATCAGTGAAGCAGACAAAGGACTGCCTTGACCTTGCAGATGAGATAGGTGCAATAGGCATAACTGCCCATCCAGGTAAAATAGGCAGGCCTGAAAAATACCTAAGGGATATGGCCCTTGAATTCTTGACAGAATCAACCCATGAACTGGTGGCCTATGCAGAAGATAAGGAAGCTAAAATATCCATTGAAAACATGCCTGAACGCTTTTCATATCTTGGAAACCGTGCTTATGAATTGGAAAACCTTACCAATGAGACAGGCTGCAGCATTACAATCGACTTAGGCCATGTAAATACATGCGATGATCAATTGAGCTTCTTTAAAATACCTAATATCCTCTACAATCACATAAACGATAACGATGGGATAAAGGATAAGCATCAAGCAATCGGTGACGGTACACTGGACTTGAATTTGCTGAAACATGTAAAGCACGGAATCATTGAATTGAATAATTTCGATAACGTGATGAAAAGCAAAAAGGTAATAGAGGATTTCTTAAGTGAAAATAAGTAAAAACTATTAAAATTATTAAAATTAATAAAAATTAGTAAAAATTAATAAAAATAGTGAAAATTAGTAAAAAAGAAAATAAGAATTTGGCTAGCTATAAAAAATAAAATGGCTAGTCTAAAAATCTATTTGAAGGACTTCTGAAATGTCTTCTATTACAAAATCAGCATACCCTTTCAATTTCTCTGGAAAATCGCCATCTTTCTGTTCTGTTGTAAGAACAGCACGGTCCGCTTGCTCAAATGCCAAGATGTCATTCGGTCCGTCACCTACCATCATGACCTTATAGCCTTCATCCTGCAGACTAGAGACAATTTCAGCTTTTCTATGGGTGCTTGCTGTTGCAAAGGCATGGTCTTCAGGTATGCCTGTGATGTTTGCAAGTCTTTTTATGGCTCCAGACCTATCCCCTGAAGCGATGAAAACATCTATATCATTATCCTGAAGCTGGGCTATAGTATCCTTTACACCACTGAAGAGCTGGCCAGCAGATGTGATTGTATAGGCTATTCTCTCTTCTGCAATGTCTATAATGACAGCTGATCCATTGCATATTTCCATATTTGGAACTCTTTCCTTCAATAGAGGGAAAGTGTCTGTAATGTCCTTGATGACTGCTGTATCCTTTTCTAAAATGGCTGTGATTTCCTCTTTTGAAACATCTGTTGAATAATAGCTGATGTCAAAGTCTATCTTGTTTTCCAATACGAAATCGCTTATCAATGTATTTGGATTGAGACCATTTAAGCGTTTTGTATTGAATTGAAGAACTACAAGGGCTGCATTCAAGAAGCTGTCAATCAAATCCAAAGAGTTGACATGAGTGATCAGTTCCCCTGTGGAGACATCCTTTATGACCCTGAACCTTTCTATCAATGTTCCTGAGTTATCAAATACAATAGCTTTTTTAGTCATTTAAATCCCCTCAATCATTTTGAATAAATAAGCTTTTATTAAATATAATTTAAAACTATTATATATAAATTTTCAAACGAAAGAATTCCATAAGACCTATGAAAAGTGAAACTATGCTAAATGAACCTTTAAAAATAAAGAACATCACTCTTTCCAACCGTATAGTCATGCCTCCCATGGCAAGGGAGATGAGTGATGATGGGAAGGTGTCTGAGGACTTGATAGAATATTATCGAAAAAGGGCTCGAGATACTGGGCTTGTAATAGTTGAACATGCATATGTGTCTTTAGAAGGCAAGTCAAGTCAAAAGCAGCTTTCAATGGCAGATGATTCTGTTATAGATGGCTTTAAAAGATTGACAGATGCCATTCACAAGGAAAAATCTTTTGCAATGGCCCAATTGAATCATGCAAGGCCTCAATCAATTGCATATGATAAGTCAAATGTAAACAATATGACAAAAGCAGATATTGAGAAAGTTAAAAATGATTTTATAAATGCCTCCATAAGAACCAAGAAAGCGGGCTTTGATGGTGTTGAAATACATGCCGCTCACGAATACCTCTTGAATCATTTCTATTCCCCACTCACAAACAAAAGAACTGATGAATATGGTGGAAATCTTGAAAATCGTTTGAGATTGGCTAATGAAATCATTCAGGAAGTTCGAAAGTCTGTAGGTGAAGACTACATTGTAGCAATTCGTTTTGGCGCTTATGATTATTGGGAAGGGGGAAGCAGATTAGAGGAAATTCCAATGGCTGTAAGATCTTTCATAGATTCTGGAGTGGATTTGATTGACATTAGCGGTGGCCTTTGCAGATTTCAAAACCCCTACAGCAAAGAGCCGGGATACTTTAAGGAACTTAGCAAAATAGCTAAAGAAGCATCTTCCGTTCCAGTGATTCTTACTGGAGGAGTGAAAAAAGCTAAAGATGCTGAAAAACTGCTGAATGAGGGATATTGTGACCTAATTGGGATTGGCAGAGCCATGATAATGGATGCTGAGTGGTCTAAAAAGGCTTTGAAATCATTGGAAAATATGCAATGAGATATTGTATTCCTTATTTTATAACTAATAGTTTATATAACTTGAAAAATATAATTATATTATTATATAAAAAATTATCAAAATTTATAAAAAAATTGGTATAAATTTGATAAAAACTAATATAAAATTTGATTATTAAGATTACTTAATCATAATTACAATGTTTTAAAAGAAAGTAAGGTGTTTTAATGAATATCCTTGAAAAATTAAATGCAATTAAAAATCAGGAAATCACTGCAAAGGAAAATGTAGAAGCTTACATTAAGGTTATTGAAGAGAAGAATGATGGCATTAACGCTTTTCTTGAATTGAATAAGGAAGAAGCTATCGCTAAGGCAGAAGAGATTGATGCTAAAATAAAGGCAGGAGAAGAAGTCGGAGCTCTTGCCGGTTTAGTCTTTGGTATTAAAGCTAACATAAATGTGGAAGACTTTATCATATCTGCTGCATCCAAAACCTTAGAGGATTATATCGGAAGCTATGATGCAACTGTAGTCAAGAAAATCAAGGCTGAAGACGGAATCATCATAGGAATCAACAACATGGATGAATTTGCAGCAGGAAGTTCAACCGAAACCTCATACTATGGAGCAGTAAACAACCCAGCTGCACCTGGAAGAATCCCTGGAGGTTCAAGTGGAGGAAGCGCAGCGGCAGTTGCAGCGGAAATGTGCGACATCGCAATCGGTTCCGATACCGGTGGATCAATCAGAAACCCATCTTCCCACTGTGGAGTGCTTGGTATGAAACCTACCTACGGTGCAGTTTCAAGGCAAGGATTGCTTGACTTGTCAATGAGTTTAGACCAAATCGGCCCTATGGCTCGTGACATAACTGGAATCACCCTCGCTTTAGACACCATTGTTGGATACGACCCTACTGAATGTACCACCTTGAAATGGGACGCTCCAAACTTCACTGAAATAGCTGTATCTGTCAAGGATGCTGAAAAGCCATTGGCAGGAATGAAAATAGCTACCTGTAAGCAGTTCAAGGAAGTCACCAATGATGAAATAAATGCAATTGTCGATGAATCTGTAGCAAAACTAGAGGAATTAGGTGCTGAAGTAGTGGAATTGAGTTTCAACTACATTGACATTTGTCTTCCTACTTACTACTTGATCAACTATGTTGAATTCTTCTCTGCAACCAGAAAATACGATGGAAGAAAATACGGTTCCAGAATCGAAGAGGTATGCGGTGAAGAGGTTCTAAGAAGAATCCAAATGGGTTCCTACATTTCACAAAAGGAATTCAGCGGCAAATACTATCAAAAAGCGCTCCAAGCAAGGACAGTCATTAGAAATGAAATCAATGAAATGCTTGAAGGTGTTGACTTGATTGTAGGTCCAACCGTTCCTAAATTGCCACACAAATTAGGTGAAAAGCTAGAGCCTATGGAAATGTATGCATACGACGTTCTTACCGTAATCGCTAACTTGGCCGGCATTCCAGCTGCAAGCGTCAAAGCTGGTGAAGTTGATGGCATTCCTGTAGGATTGCAATTGCAGGCCAAACCTCAAGATGATGCAAAAATCGTTCAGGCAATGGCTGCATTTGAGTATGCAAAATAAATGAAAACATTAAATAGCTATTTTTAGCTATTAATTTACTTTTTTTACTTTTTTTATTATTTTAATTCAAAAACTATTTTTTAATATTTTAAGAGGGCTTAAAATGACTGATAATTCATCAAAAAAACAAAACAATTCCAAGAGAAATAAAAACAATTCCAATAAGAAGTTAATTAAAGAAATTAATGAATTGAAAGAACAGCTTGAAATCAAAAATGAAGAGATTCAGGAATTGAAATATGAATTGTCATTGAAAGATGAAAAAATAGAAGACATTAGAAATGATTTGGAATTGAAAAGCGTCGAAATCGATGAATACAGCCAAAAGATAGATGAAAAAGATAAAAAGATCACTGCTCTTAATAACACACTAATTAAATACAAGTTTGAAAAGGAAAAGCTTGACTTGAAGCTGAAGAATGAAATCAACTATGAAAAGTCCAGAATGAAAGAGATGGATGACTTGGAGAAGAAGATCAATGAGAAAATGGCTATCATTGATGACAAGCAGGATCAAATAAACTATCTCAGAAGCCTAATCAATGACTATAAGGAGCAGGTCAAAAGCAATAGTGACAATTTGGAATTGCAGCTGAAAAAGATAACAAGAACCTATGACAATCTCCTCTTGCAAAAGGATTCAATCATAGAAAAGCAGGACAAGGCAATTGAGGAAATGATTGATTCCGCAAAGCAATTGGCTAAGGACAATAATGCTACAATAACCAGTCTTGAATTGCAAATCGGCAATTATAGAGAGCTATTGAAAAAGTATGAAAATTAATTTGCTTATTTTTAAAAAATAGATAGATAAAACAATAGCTATGATTTCAATAATAAAAAATAGAAAAATAGTAAATTTGAAATTTACTATTAAATTTCATTTATGGAATAAATAAACGAAGGGAACGCATATCCTAAACCTTATTTATAGAATTAATAAACGAAGGGAGTGTTAATTCATAATACCCCTCTTCGTAATTCAAGTTCAAGTCATCTGGATTTGATATATAGTTTCCACATTCAGCGCATCTATACCCATTTCCTGATGAATAAACAGCTTCGCTTCCACAGTATGGACAGGTTTCAGCACCATCATAACTATCATAAGAGCTTGAATGACTATGACTGGAGCTGGAACTTGAAGAAGAGCTTGAAGATTGCCTAGCCCTTTCTTGAGCTTCCCTTTGAGCTTTTTCCTTTTGGGCCTTCAAATCACTGAGATGATTTTTTACACTGATGACATAATGGTCATACTCACCGCCAATAAGCAAGCCATTTCCATTTTTATCGCACCGCTCAAAGATGCTGTATAAATCCGAATCTGAAATGGTGAATTCTGAATTGTGGTCATAATATTTGACTTCATCAAAACTCAAACCGCCATTTCCATCAAGGTCCAAGTCCACAAAATCAGTGTAATCGGTTGGTGTTTCCTCTGTATATGAATCCCATGGAATTCCAAGTATTGCATGGCCTAAAAGAGTGATTATCATTAGAATCAAATAAACTGCACAGCATCCGACTATAATTCTTTTGATGATGTTCATTTCATTAAATTGATTTATCAAATCTTCTATACCTGACATAAAATCCCCTTTTTTTTACAAATATTATCGTTTTCTGATGTTAATTACTATGTTCATATCTTAATTAATAGTTAACGATACTGGAGCCAATAACTCCATATATCCTTCCCAATATCCTAATTCCAAATCGTCTGGATTGTAAATGTTACTGCCACATTCAGCACATCTGTAATGCCCTCCGGTTTCATATACCGATTCACTTCCACAGTATGGGCATGTTAAAACGTATCCTTCTGACCTATCGTATTCATGATTGTTAAGGCTGTTGGTGTATTTAGAACTACCTGAACTGTAATCACTGCCATGGCTAGAACTTGAAGATGAGGAAGATGATGAATATTTATACTTATCATTGCTGGAACTGGTGTCTTCAGAAGACTCTCCATAACTTACTACATCATCCCCAAAAAGATCAAATTCATGACCCTTCAAATAACCGTTATGATTAAGATCAGCTCCCTCAAAGAATCTTTTAAGTGTTGAATTATCTAAATAAATCCAGTTCACTTCTGTAATTTCTTCAAAGGTTACCTTGCCATCGGCATTTGAGTCCAAATAATTAAAATCATCAGGATAGTATGTTCCAAAACTTTCAGCAAATCCGGCGTAAATTAATGCAGCTGCTAAAAAGAGAACAAATAGAACTATAGGTACATAGCAACAGCAGACCTTTAATTTATTCGGTTCTTTATTATTTGCTTGATTGCTTGTTTGATTAGAAGAATAATTTAAAGAATTATCCGTTGTTGAGGCACTTGAAGAGGTGGAACTATTATAAATGCCTAATTTTGCACCACAATCAGCACAAAAAATAGCCTCATCAACGTTTTCCTTTCCACAATTGGCACATTTTTTCATATTCCCCCTCCAATATAAAATTTAGCTATACAATGTTAAAAAAAAAAAGTAAATTATTAAATCAAATCGTTAAATATCAATAGTTAAAGTCACTTCATCCCCATCTTTGAAATTGTATTTGTCCCTTAACTTGTCCTTTGATATGAATTCCAAATAATTCTCATCATGGGTTGTCTTGTCTGGAAATACAATGGCTCCTACAATGTCCTTGTTTAGATGAGCTCGAATATACCTTACTGCACCGAATCCTTGATCCGGCTTTATAAGATTCTTGCAGCTGCTTTTCATCAATCTTATATCATCTAGCTTATCCTCTTCCACAATGAGGTTTAAGGTTCCAGGAAATGGGGTGAAACCGCATTTTTCCCTGAATTGATTCTTATAGAAATCCTGGCCTAAAAAATATGCTGCCTTTCCCAATCCTGTTGTGACTATTCCTGTAATTTCCATTATAATCCCCATTAAAACATAAAAAATTTAAGAAAACAATTAAATAAAAATGTATTTATTCAAGTGACCTTAACTGAACAAAAGAATCCTTATCGCTTGAAACATAATTTCTTATTGAAGTGCTGTTTCTATTTGAAAACTCTATCATTCCATCCTTTCCATCAAAGCTGAATGTGAAATTTCCATTCATGACATCATCATAATCAAATGTGCACATGATGTTTCCATCATATGAAATTGAATAGCTTGAACCGTTTTCAAAGTTTCCAACTGAAGACAGGATTGATTCATTTCCTAAAGTCAAATTGAAAAAGCTTGCATTAGTGGATCTTGGACTGATTTCAAATTCAACGAATCCTTCCATTACATCGCTTAAGTTATTGAATTGGATATTATGCATTACGGTTATGTTCTGGAAAGCCTCTGTCAAGTGACTGTTTGGTATGACCTCACCATCAGAGAGATCCAATTCTTCCTTTACCTTTGACGGCAATCTGAATCTGTTTACACTATCCCCTTCCTTTGTTTCGTTTACGTTGTAGGATTTGCCATCGATAATCATTGTATCGTTTACAGACATTTCCAACGTACTTAAGGCATCATCTGGAATCCTTAATATATCTGTTTCATTCTCTAAAGCGCTGTCAATGGTATATGGGCCTCTAACAGAAATGGTTTGCTGGTTATGGTCAGACGGGGCGTAAACGAAGTTTCTTGAAGTGAGCTCCACTGAAATTTTACCGTCATCAAAACTGGCTGCAGATAGGAATGTTGAAAGCATCAATATTAAGATCAATCCTGCAACAATCAATGGGAAGTGCATTCTTACAAATGATTGCAATGATGCCCGTGTATTGCTTTTCTTCAGAATAGGTATGGACCTTCTAATAATGCGCAAGAAATAGAATACTGTCAGCACAATGCCGATAAATGCTACAAATACAGAGACAAAAACAGGTATGAATGGTACAAAGAATATCATGAAAAGGCCTAAAATTATTAAGGACAATCCCATAATGGCCATTCTGATATAGTTTCCCAATTTATCCATCATGGTGACACGGCCGTATTCCACAGCCCTGTCAATAATGGTTCTCACAACTTCGTTAGCCATCTTGTTTAAATCGGCTAGTGGAGACATGTCATGACAAATCTCCCCAATATCAACTTCCAAAATCTTTATTCCGTGAACATCAGCATCCAATACAATACCAACATCCACACCGTAATCCTTTTCGAATCTTATTTTACTCAATGCAGAACGCTTACCTGCAAACTGGCCGCTTAAAGGCTGTTCATAATCAAGCTCTGGGAAGAAGAAACCTAAAAGAGGCTTTGCAGTCAGCTCTGTTACACGACCGCTCTCCCTTGCAAACTTGGTTTTGGTAATGTCGGTTCTGTCCTCTAGAATCGGCCTTATGATCTTATCGATCTTTTCTGAAGTGAAGTTTGAAACATCCGCATCGATAAAAGCTACAATATCTCCATGAGAGTATTTGAATCCTGTCTTGATTGCTGAACCTTTACCTTCATTCATTATGTGGCGTATTACAGTGGCTCCAGCATTTTCCGCTTCCTCTACAGTTCTGTCAGTGGATCCATCATCGACGACAATGACTTCATCCACATATGATAGCTTGCGAGCCACACTTACCACTTTAGCAACTGTAGCCTCTTCATTGTATGCAGGAATAACTATGGAAACTGATTTGTCTGAAACCTTAGTTGTTTTGATTGAAGCAAGCAAAAACACTAAAATCACAAGCAGCCAAGACACTTTTTCACCTCTTAAACATGAATTGATTAAAATCTCATGGAAATTTATAATACTATAATATTATTATTATGTTTTAAGAATGTATAAACCTTATTATTTTTTTTAAAATGAGACAATATAAATTCATGATTAGGAAAATGAAATAATCAAAAATAGCTATAAAAGTTTAAAAAAATTATTGAAAATAATAAAAAAGAAAAAAAGAAAGTTATCACAAAAAGTGATAACTGTTTTTTATCAACTAGAGTCCGAAGAATACGTATAATGCGAATATGATTACCATAATCCACATAATCCAACTGAACTCTTTAGCTTTACCGGTAGCAATGGATGCAATTGCGTAAGTGACGAATCCCCATGCGATACCTAAGGAAATGGAGTAGGTTAAAAGCATCATGATGATTGTCATGAATACGGAAGCAGCTACAACCATGTTGTCCCAGTCCACTTCTTTTAATTGTACGATCATTAAGATACCTACAATCACTAATGCTGCAGCAGTTACAGAAGAAGTAAACAATGCTAAAACGGTAGGAGCGAAGATAAGTGCAAGCAAGAAGAAGATACCAGTGAATACAGCGGTTAAACCAGTTCTACCACCAAGACCGATACCTGTTGCACTTTCAACATATGCGGTTAAGGTTGAAGTACCTAAAACAGCACCGATTATTCCACCAATAGCGTCCCCAAGGAAAGCTTTGTCGATACCTTCAGCTTTACCTTCTTCATCAACGAAACCGCATTGATTTGCTAAAGGAATTAAGGTTCCAGTAGTATCAAAGAAAGTCACGAATAATAAAGAGAATAAGATCATGATTAAGTTAGGGATGTTAGAGAATAATTGAGTGAATCCTTTTGCAAATGCACCGACTACAGAAGTGTCAAAACTAAATGAAATGAATTCTGCAGGAACGGAAGGCATTAAGACATCTCCAGCACCGAAACCAGCTAAAGTAAAGATTACACCTAAGATTGCAGTTATCACTAAACCAAGGAATACGGCTGCAGGCACTTTCTTAATGTATAAGATTAAGGTAAGTAAAATACCAATTACTGCTAAAAGTGCAGGAGCGGATAAGATTGTGCCCATACCTACTAAAGTAGCAGGGTCAGCTACGATAATTCCAGCACCTTTCAATCCGATAAATGCCAAGAAGAAACCAATACCAGCACCAATTGCTAATTTTAAGTCAAATGGAAGTGCATTGAGAATAGCTTCCCTTAAACCGGAAATGGTAATTAATAAAAAGATTATACTTGAAACAAATACAGCTGCAAGTGCAGTTTCCCAAGTGTTACCCATAGTTAAGATAATTGTATAGGTAAACAATGCATTCATACCCATACCAGGAGCAAGACCAACAGGGTATTTTGAAATAAGACCCATGATGATACAAGAGACCCCTGAAGCAAGAGCAGTTGCGAAAAATACTCCTGTTGCAGGCATTCCACCTTCAGCAAGCATGGTAGGGTTTACACCTAAAATGTAAGCCATTGCTAAAAATGTAGTTAAACCTGCAAGAAACTCAGTTTTTAGATCAGTATTATTTTCATCTAATTTAAAAAATTTGTTTAACATAAAACACCTCAAGTATGAAAACTTAAACTAGATTAAGTTCTCTACATTTATTATATTAATTTATTAATATTTATTAAGTTTTTGATATTTTTGTAATACATTAGGTGTTTTTGAATAATAAGAATAAATCAAAACTATATTAAGTTTCTGAATTTTTTATAGGTGTTTTTGTAGAAAAAGAATAAATCAAAACTATATTAAGTTTCTGATATTTTTATAGGTGTTTTTGAATAATAAGAACAAATCAAAACTTTCTTTTAAGTCTTTTAATTCTTCTAAGAGGTTCTGTTATTTTCCAGCTCTTGGAATTTAAAATTTCCCCATTCTTGTCTTTTGCTTTTTTTAATTTATCACTAAGCAGTTTGTTTTCATATGCTAAAGATTTGTTTTTTCTTTTTAAGCTATTGATCTCATCTGCTAAAGACATGTTTTCTCTTTTTAAGCCATTTATTTCCTTATTGGCATTGATCTTATGGTTATACTCTTCAAGGGAATTGGAGCTTAAAATGGTGTTGGCCTTGAATGATGTGTCCTTGGACAATAATCCATTGCTTAAATCCACTGATTTGAGTTCCTCTTTAGCTAAATAAAAATACTCTTCAGGCCTTCCATACATTTCATATGTGATCCTATTGGCCTTGAAATAATCAAGTTCCCTTTTGAACTCTTCAATATAATCTTCAGACAACAGGAAATCCTCGACTATATGGATAATCCTAAAGATATGGTCATATTTCTTCAATCGATTGTTTGAAATGGAAGCTGCATTGTCTATTCTATAGCGATAGAGATGCTCTGGAACAAATGAAATCCTAGAGGCCTTTAGAAATGTCATCACATGAAAGGGAACATCGTTATGGTTCAAGTCATTTGGAAACTTGAAGCATTCATGAGCGTCTAAAAACTCCTTTTTATATAGCTTAAGCCAAGGGGCAAATGGGCCTGTGAAAGGACCTTCTCTATAGTCCTGCCAATTGAATGTGAAATTATCAAAATCGGCACCGGCAAACTGCATTTCCAAGTCAGGGCCTGAATGAGCTAAAAGCCTATTGTCCTTATACTGGTCAAACTTAAAGAATACAATGTCTGAATCGTTTCTGATGGCATTGGAATATGCCTTTTCCAATCCATCCCTTTCAAGGAAATCGTCTGCATCAAAGAAGTAGACATAATCTCCTGAAGCCATTTCCATCCCATAGTTTCTTGCAGCCCCTGCCCCTTGATTTTCCTGAGGGAAAACTTCAATCCTTGAATCTTGAGATGCAATCTCATTCAATATTTTCAATGATGCATCAGAAGATCCATCATCGATGCAGATTATTTCAGTGTCATTGAAAGTCTGCTTGAGAATGCTTCCCAATGACTCTTCAAGATAAGTTTCACAATTGTAAACAGGGACAATGACAGAAATCCTTACCATATAAACCCCTAAAATAACTCGATTAAGTATTAATTAAATATTATATATTAGTAAATAGAAATATAAATATAATCTAAATTTATCTTGAAACATATATATTAACAGTATATCGTCTAGAGAATGATAAAGGAGAAATTAAATGATTCCAAAAGTAATGATAATTCTTGGAAGTGCTTCTGATAAGGAAATAGCTCTAAAATCAATAAAGATATTGGAAAAACTTCAGATTCCATATAGCTTAAAAGTCGCTTCTGCTCACAGAACCCATGATAAGGTCAAGAAGCTTGTTATGGATGCTACAAGACAAGGGGTAGAAGTATTCATAGGAATTGCAGGCCTTGCCGCTCATTTGCCTGGTGCAATAGCTGCATATACCCACAGACCTGTCATTGGAGTTCCTGTAGACGGTGCAGTTGGAGGCCTTGATGCATTGTATGCATGTGTTCAAATGCCTTTCCCTACAGCAGTTACAACCGTTGGAATAAACAGGGGAGACAATGCAGCAATTCTTGCTGGTGAAATCATCGCAAGCTATGATGATGCTGTTGCAGAAAGGATATCTGACCTGCGTGTTGAATATCAGAAAAAGGTTGAAGCAGGTGAAAAGGAACTTATTGAAAGCCTTGAAGGTGAATACTTCCAAAAAGACTTTTTGGCTGAAGAAAACTATGAGAAGATTGATTTTGAAGAGTTGGATGACACTCCAGATGTAATGATACTTGCAGGAAGCTATTCCGATATGGAAATAGCTAAAAATGTGGCCATTCTCCTTGAAAGAATGCAAATTGAATATAAATTGGATTACATTTCTCCTATAAGACATGCTAAGGACTTTGAATCCTACATGAGCAAAAGAAACAATGCTAAGTTATTCATTGCCATAAGCGGTTTATCTGCCCTTGTAGCTGGATCTGTAGTAGCATTGACTGAAAAGCCGGTTATTGGCGTTCCATGCTCCAAAAAACTAGATGGTCAGGATGCATTGCTCACTATGGCAAACATGCCTCCAGGAGTGCCTGTTGGAACCGTTGGAATAGACAATGGAAGAAATGCGGCAATAGTTGCAGGAGAGATTCTTGCAATATCTGATAAGAAAATAGAAGAGAACTTGAAATGGATTAAATACAAGAATGCTGACTTATGATTATTTAAAAATTGAAATAAATTAATGAAAAAAATACTGACTAATGATTATTTAAAAAAATGAAATGTATTAAAGTAAAAAATACTGACTAATGATTATTTAAAAAAATGAAATAAATTAATGAAATGGGGATAGTGATTTTTATGGCTAAAGACATTATTAATGTAATTCAAATTGATGAAGAGCTTGATGCTGAATATGAGGCTGCAAAAGTGCTTCGTAAATATCCAAAGGACACTGTTATGCTAAACAACATAAAGGGATATGACATCCCTGTGGTCTCCGGTATCTGCAATACAAGAGAAAAGATAGCCCAATCCCTTGGCTGTCAGGTTGATGAGATCCTCTATAAGATTATTGATGGAATGAACAATCCAACTCCTGTTACAAAGTTCATCGACTTGGTGGATGAATACGACAGCAAAAGAGTGGATTTAGGAAAGATTCCAATCCTTACACATTACAAGCGTGATGGTGGCGCATACATTACAGCTGGCGTTGTATTTGCAAGAGACCCTGAAACAGGAATTCAAAACGCTTCAATTCACAGAATGCTTGTTTTGGAAAAGAACAAATTGGCTATCCGTATCGTGCCAAGAAACCTTTACACATACTTCCAAAAGGCAAAGGACATGGGCAAGGACTTGGACATTTCAATAGCTATTGGAATGGAACCTGCAATCCTTCTTGCATGTACCACTTCAATACCAATAGATGCTGATGAAATGGAAGTTGCAAACAGATTCAAGGATGGAGAATTGGAACTCGTCACCTGCAAGAACGGCATCAATGTGCCTGAAGCTGACATCATCCTTGAAGGTAAGATACTTGTTGATGAAACAGCACCGGAAGGCCCATTTGTTGACTTGACTGACACTTATGATTATGTAAGGGAAGAGCCTGTAATCAAGTTAAGCAAGATGTACATCAAGAATGAAAATCCAATGTACCATGCAATACTTCCTGCAGGATTCGAACATAAGTTGCTTCAGGGCATGCCACAGGAACCAAGAATATTCAATGCAGTGAAAAACACCGTTCCTACCGTTCAGAATGTGGTTCTTACAGAAGGAGGCTGCTGCTGGTTGCATGCTGCAGTTTCAATCAAGAAGCAAACTGAAGGTGACGGAAAGAACATCATTATGGCTGCACTTGCCGCACACCCATCATTGAAGCATGTTGTTGTGGTTGATGAGGATGTTGATATCTTTGATCCTCAAGACATTGAATATGCAATAGCTACACGTGTGAAAGGTGATGATGATATAATCATCGTGCCTAAGGCAAGAGGTTCTTCATTGGATCCAAAAGCTTCTGAGATAGATGGAACAACCACTAAAGTAGGTGTGGATGCTACCAAATCAATTTTAGAACCTGAAAAATTCGAAAGAGTGAGCTTTAGTGAATAGAATATTGATTAATTTTAGGTGATTTTATGGATAAAGTAGGTATTATAGGGGCAGGTAGTTTAGGTACTGCATTAGCTCAAATAATAGCCCAAAATGTAGATGAAGTATACCTATATATGAGAAGAGAGGAATTAGCTGAATCCATTAACAGAGATGGCATTAACAATGAATATTATCCCAATACAAAATTAGAGGAAAACATAATAGCCACTACCAGTTATGATGATTTAAAAGATTGCAAAATAATATTTTTATCCATTCCATCATCTGCATTTAGATTAACTTTATCTGAAATTGAAGATTGTGTTGATGAAGATACAATTCTTGTCTCAACTGCAAAAGGAATTGAATACCCTTCTTTAAAAACCATGGGAAATGTGATAAGCGAATACTTTGATGATGGGCATGTTTCATTGTCTGGACCTAACTTTGCATCAGAAATGGTCTTAAACCTTGAAACAGTATCAAATATCGCATCAAAAAATAAAGAAAATGCTATAAAGGTAAAAGAAGTGTTATCAACACCACACTTTAAAGTAAAGATTTTAGATGATGTTGTAGGTCTTGAAATATGCGGAATTGTAAAAAATATCAATGCAATAGCAAATGGTATCTGTGAAGGAATGAATATCAATGAAAATGCAAGATATGCTGTTTTAACAAAAGGTTTTAAAGAGACTATAAAAATAATTGAAAGCGTAGGGGGAAATGCCTCTACAGTTGGAGAATACTGTGGATTCGGAGATCTTGTACTTACATCCACTTCAAATGAAAGCAGAAATCACACCTTAGGTATGTTATATGGTCAAAGAATTATTGTAGATGAGAAAGCAAGCGGGATAGTTTTTGAAGGAAAAAACTCAATTATGGCCATGAAGGAAATTTGCGAAAAAACCAATATAAAAAGTGAAATAGTTGATTTTGTTTATGATGTCATTATAAAACAAATCCCACCAAAAATTGCATTTAAAAAATTGTGGGAAAACATTTAAATTAAAAAGAGGACTTACTATGAAAAAGATTATCACATATGGAACATTTGATTTATTTCATATAGGACACTATAACATTTTAAAAAGAGCAAAGGAACATGGAGACTATTTGGTTGTTGGTGTCACTGGTGAAAACTATGACATTGGCCGTGGAAAGCTTAACGTTCATGATTCACTTGCAACAAGAATTGAAAATGTGGTCAACACCGGATTTGCAGATGAGATCATCGTTGAGGAATATCTCGGACAGAAGATAGGAGATATCATCAAATACGACATTGACGCATTTGTAATCGGTGATGACTGGAGAGGAAAATTCGATCATTTGTCCAGATATTGTGATATGATTTACCTTGAAAGAACCAAAGGAATATCCAGCACACAAATAAGGGAAGAGAAATTCGACCAATACGACATTGGAATAATCTGTGACTTTGCAGATGACAATCAAATTGTGAATGAGGCAAAGTTGGTTAATGGATTTGAAGTGAAGAATGTCTATTGTGACAATGAAGAGGAATTGAAGCTATTCCAGAAAAAGTATTCCCTTCCTAATGTTTTTGATGATTACAATGAACTTATCGAGTCCTCTGATATCGTTTATATTCGCTGTTCCATAGAAAAAAGATTCAATTTCATCAAAAGGGCATTGAAGCTTGGAAAGCATGTCATTTATGACCCCCCAGCAACATTCAAGACAAGCGAGCTGGAAGAGCTGATGAACCTTGCTAAGGAAAAGAAACTCATATTGATGGAAAACATCAAGATGGTTCACATCTATGTATTCAACCAGCTCCTATGGATGACACAAGGCGGATTGATTGGAGACATATTGAGCTTTAACTGTTCCATTTCCAAAAATGATGCAAGCCGTTCCAACCTATTCTATGACTTAAGCTCCATTGCAATATTGCCTATGCTTAAGATAATGGGTTCAGATTGGGAAAAAGCGGATTTCCTAGTGAAAAAGGATGGGGAAAATATCGAATTTGCATCCATGAATTTCGCTTATCCTAACGGAAGAGCAGTGATCAACGTTGGAAACGAAATACGTGTTGACAACCAATTGGAAATCATTGGAACAAAAGGTACAATCAGGATGAAAGGCGCTTGGTGGAGAAGCAAGAGCTTTGAACTTCACACTCCAGGATCCAAAGATGTCCAGATATATAATACAAACTTTGAAGGAAACGGTTTCAAATACCTAATCAGGGCAATGTCAAGAATGCTATCAAGAAATCGTACTGATTCCAAAAGCATATTTGAGGATGAATCCTTTAATATAGTTAAGGTATTGGAGCAAGTCAAGAAGGCTGAAAAGTAAAATAAAAAATTAAAATCGTTAATTATCTTACGGTGATATTTAATGAATGAAAAACAAAAAAGATTATTCGACTTATTAGTAGAAATAGATGATATTTGTAAAGAGAATAATATTGATTACTGTATTGGTGGAGGCGCTGCATTAGGAGCAATCAGAAATAATGGATTTCTTCCATGGGATGATGATATTGACTTGCATATTACAAGATCAAATTGGGAAAAACTATACAATTTAATTAGTGAAAATCCGGAAATATTACCAAAAAATAGAGATTTAGTTTGTATGGAAAATACAAAGTATTATAGAAATCCAATAGCAAGATATACTGACACAACATCAACAGTTATTCATCTAGCCCAATCAATTGCGGCAAAATCCTGCGGTGAACAAGTTGAATTTTTTATCTTAGACCCAATCCCAAATATAGAAGATGGGCAAGAGGAACATATAAAACACATGCGAGCTTTTTTGGAAATATTATCACCTACCTTTATGACTTCCAAACACATTCCTTTAAATGAATATGAAGAACATAAAAAATTAGTTTTTAAGTATTATAATGAAATTCAAAAGAAAGGGCACTCTACGATATTGGATGAAATTTATGAAAAATATTACTCATATCCTTTAGAAAAAGCTGATAATTTATATTTGCGTTGGGGAAACAACGAAATAATTTTCAAAACTGAAGATTATACTGGAAAACGTTATGAAGAATTTGAAGGGAAAAAATTTCCAGTTCCAAAAGGATTGGAAGATATGTGTCGAGTGCAATATGGTGACAGCTGGATGTATGTTCCAGAAAAAGATGATCAAATATTTCATTTCCCTTTAATAAACTCTTTAAATCACTCCTTTGAGGAGTATACTAAAATATATTTAAAACAAATTAATCAAGAGGAAACTTTGAAAAATTATGAGAAGCTTAAACAATTAAATATTGATTTACACATCCCGAGAGTTAAATCTTCATTAGAAAAAATTAGAATGAAAGGATTTATAATAATTAGAGAATTATACAAAAAAATTGAAATAAATGATTATAATCCTAAAAAATTATTAGAAGAGGGAGAATATGATGTGTTGAATAAATTATTTGCAGACTATTATTCAGTTCAGTTAGATGAGAATTGCAAAACCTTTAACTTATTCATTGAAATTGATAAGAATTTGTTAAAAATAGCTATTGAGAATAAAATTAAACAGGGAACATACTTTATTAGTAGAAATATTTTAGATATTTGTGAAAATAATTTTGAACTTGATGAAGATTTAAAATATCTTAAAGATATTTGCGATTATTGTAGAACATTGTCCGTTGCTATTTTTGATAATAAAGATATAGAGACTGTTGAAAATACGTTAAATAAAGCAGAGGATTATTGTGAAAATTTAGTTGAAACTTATAGGGCTAGATTATGGCTTGAATTGAATAAGCTAAATGAAAAAGATTATAATCTAATTATTGATGAAGGAAATAAAATGCTAGAAGATTTTCCTACAGATGGTGAAATCATGGCCTATATTGCAGAAGCTCTCTACAATATAGGGGAAATGGATAAATCAAGTAAAATGTACTATGAAGCAGTCCACAATACAAGAAATGGATTAATTTGGAAAGATGCAAAGAAATATGTAGGTATTGATAGATTGGCGGAGGATGTGCAAAATGCAAACTAGAAAAGACATACAACTTGATTTGCTTCGCAAATTAAATGAACTATCTGAAGAAGCAAACGTTAGTTATGCTTTACATAAACAAGCAGCAATTTTGGCATATAAAAATGAGTCTATCAATGAAATGGAATCGTTGGATGTTATAATGTGCCAAGGGGATGCTGAAAAGATTGCAGATATTTTAAATGATGATGCATATTACTTTGAAGATTTTAGATCAAACCCTAAATTTGATAAAAACATGATGATGTTTGGATTTAAAAATTCATTGGATTTTAAATTGATTGATATGAATTTTCAAACCGACAGGCATATAGATAATCATTGCATTCGAATTAATATTCATTTTATTAATCATCAAATCCCAAAAGGACAAGGAAAAAAACTTAAATCTCAACAAAGATTATGGAATTTGAGATATTTGAAACTAATTAACAACAAATTTTGGAAATGTAAATTGCATCAAAAAATATTAAATATCATATGTTTTTTTATAGGAAATGAACGTGCTAACAGAATAAGGTACGAAAACAAAAAAAGAAATTACGCAATTGATACATGGACTAATATCAAAAAATATCCCTTTGTAAGAGTTTCTGGAAGAAAATTTAATAGTGATATATTTGAAAAACTTATTTCTAAAGAATTAGATGGAGTGCCTACATTTATACTTGAAGATTTCGAACCGTTTATATTCAATTTTTATGGAAAAAATTGGAAAGAAAAGGAGTGGAAATTAAATAATGGTTATAAAAGCAGTATTATTAGTTGGGAAGAGTTTTCAAATGATTTCAAATTAAGAGAAAGTTTAGAGATTATACAAAGATGTGATGAGTTAAATTATATAAAAAGAATGGAAATGGAGGAATATAAAAAAACTAGCACTAATTTAAAAAGACAAATTATTCAAAGTGAGAACGTTGTTAAAATCCGCAAAGATATGTTAAATAAAAAAGAAAAGATAATTGATCTTTATAAAATCGAAGATGAAAGAAATCTAAAAATTGAATTAGATCCATTAATTAAATCATTGAAAAAATCTATGGAATTGGGTTACACTTATTCAGTTGATGAGGATATTGACAACATATTATATGATTATTTAGGAAAAAATCAAGAAATAGAATTATTAAATAATATTAAAAAATTAAAAATAGAGATTTAAATTAAACTTTTATAGGAGATTAGATTATGAGTAAATTGTTTGCAATCGGACCTGTAGAAATGTTTGAGGAAACATTGGAAATCGGTGGAAAGCAAGTCCCTTACTTCAGAAATGATGAGTTTTCGCAAGTGGTATTTTCCGCTAACGCAGGATTGAAAAGATTATTGTTCAATGAAAAGGGAGAAATAATATTATTGACCTGTTCTGGAACAGGTGCTATGGAAGCTACCATAATGAACTGCTTTACAAAGGAAGACAATCTAATAGTCATAAACGGAGGTTCCTTTGGAAACCGTTTTGTCCAAATTTGTGAAGTTCATGAAATCCCTCATAAGGTTGTAGAGGTTGAGCAAGGCGAAACCCTTACAAGGGAAATGATTGATGAAGTTATGGGAGAAGATGAATTTACAGGTTTGCTCGTGAACTTGGATGAAACTTCAATAGGCCAATTGTATGACATTGAAATGCTCTCTGAACTCTGTAAGGAAAAGGATTTGGTCTTTGTTGTAGATGCAATCAGCGCATTCTTGGCAGATGAAGTAAATATGGACAAGTATGGAATCGATGCTGTCATATTAAGCTCACAGAAGGCATTGTCACTTGCTCCAGGATTATCTGTTGTTGCATTAAGCGAAAAGGCCTTGAAAAGGGTTGAAACCATAGATTCCAAATCCATCTATTTTGATTTCAAGGATTACTTGAAGAATGGTGAAAGAGGCCAAACCCCATTCACTCCAGCTGTAAGGGTTATCATTGAGCTGGAAGATATAGTTAAACGCTTTGAGGAAAGAGGAATTGAAAACATCATCAATGACACCCATGAAATAGCTGTTTACTTTAGAAAAAGAATCAAGGAAATCGGTTTGGATTACCCAAGCTATCCATTGTCCAATGCAGTGACTCCAGTGATATTCCCTGATGAAAACGCTGATGTGGTTTATAGGGAACTCATTGACAAGTATGGATTCACAGTCAATCCAAGTGGTGGAGACAATGCCAAAAAGATGTTTAGGGTTGCTCATGTAGGTAACCATTCCATTGAAGATACAGAAGAACTTGTATCAGCTATTGAAGAGATTATCAATGCTTAGAATAAAATCTTAAAATAAGATAAGATTTATGCTAATTGTAGATGTTTGAAATTAGAGAGAAAAATAAAATTGGGAGCGAATTCAATTGAGTAAAATGAACACTTTGCAGAGCAATCTATATCAGCTATTGGTTGAATTTGATGAACTCTGCAGGAAATATGATGTGGAATATCTCCTTGCTGCAGGTGCATCATTAGGCGCAGTCAGAAACCGCAGCTTCATGCCTTGGGATGATGATATAGACTTATACATTACAAGAGATAACTGGAACAAATTGAGACATGTTCTTGAAACCGAAGAGAATGTCTTGCCTGAAGGAAGATCTTTTGTCTATAAGGAAAACACTCCCTACTATTGCAATCCACTCCCTAGATATGTTGACACAAGCTCTACAAACATTTACATTTCACAGGCATTCACTGCAAAGGCATGTGGCCAACACCTTGAACTATTCATATTTGACCTGATACCAAGAGATGAGGCCGAAAGGGAAAAATATCTCGAAACCCTTGAAATCTACACTGAATTGCTATCCCCTTACTTTATAGTGAATAAAAACACCTCTCTTGAGGATTGGCAAAAGCACTATGAACTGTATAAGAAATACTGCAAAAGGGTTGACAAGGAAGGAGAAGAGAAAGTCCTGAATGAACTTGAAGATAAATTGAAGTCTTATACAGATGAGGAATGCGATGAATACTGCATGCACTGGGGAATCAAGAACTATATCTACAACAAGAAGCACTTCAAAAACATTGAGCTTGGAAAATTTGAAGACGGCGAGTTCCCTATAGGATACAATACAGAAGGCATCCTTAGAACTGCATACGGTGACAGCTGGATGTACATTCCAGTTTATGAAGAACAGGTATCACATAACGGCCTTAAAAATGAAATTCCATTTGAAGAGTATACAAAACGTTATGTCGGCAAGATCAACCGTGAGAAAGTATTTAGAAAATACAAGAAAAATAAAAGGAACAACGCTGAAGTCTACTATAACCGTAGAAAAGTCGATATGCTGGTTGCAAAGGCAAAAGTTAAGGTCGAATCCAGACACATCATCAATAAATTGGAAGGAAAAGAGGATTATCTACGTGAATTATTAGAAAATAAAGATTATAAAGCTTTGAATGATGAATTCAAGGAATACACTAAACTGCAATCCATTGCAGATGTCAGAAGATACAACATCAAGGTCCCTATTTCAGACAAGAATCTTGCAACAGCATTGTTCAGCTTGATTGAACAGGGCCAATACTATAATGTCAACAAGTTCCTAAGCGTTAGAAAAGCAGAAGAGGAGCCTCTTGGAGAGGAATTCACTAAGATTGAAGAAATCTGCGATATTGCAAGGGAACTCTCAATAGCTAGATATGACAAGAAGGATAAGGAATTGGTTCAATCACTGATTGGGAAATATGATGAGGAATATCCTGATTTGATAGACATCTATAGGGCTAAGATCTGGCTTATGGAAAGCAATGCAGAAACTGCTGAAGATTACAAATCAATTGACAATCTATGTGATGAGGCATTAAACTTATATCCATTTGATGGAGAGATAATGGCTAGTCAAGCTAGGGCAAAATCAGAGCTTGGTGAAAATGATAAGGCCATGGAATTATACAAGAAATCCGTTGACAATACCAGAAACGGTTTGATTTGGCAAAAGGTAGAAGATGAATGCGGATATAGCCGTATGGACATTGAACGTGAGTTGATTAAGGAATTAAGTGGAGAAGACTGATTAAAGGGGTTAAATAATGAAAACAAAACAAGAAATTCAATTAGAATTGCTTCAAGAAGTCGATGAAATTTGCTCACAGAACAATTTAAACTACATATTTGTTGGAATCAGTGCCTTAAACGCTTACCTTAATCATACAATCAAAAAAGACAATAGGATTGTCAGCTTAGCCATGACACAAGGGGATATTGATCGCTTTTGTGAGATTGTGGAAAAGGAAAACAGAAAAGACCGTTATATTGAAGGGATATTCAACAATCCAAATTATCTCCCATTATATGTAACATATGGAAACGAGAATACAGCAGAATTCCATATGATTGCCAGAAATAAAAACAAGCACCATGGAATCAATATTCGTATCTATCCTATTCGTAAAACCGTAGCTCTCGACGGAAAAAGAATTATAGGATACACTCCAAGATTGTCAAAGGAGAAAAAAGCTCGTGAATTCATGAACAAGACCATTGAAAACAAGAAATTCTGGTTTGTAAAAGGAGGCCTTAAGGCCATTAATGGAGCTTATGAACTCACCGGCGGATCAAAACGTTACTATAACAAGTTAAAAAGCAACACATTCATTGATAAATGGGAAGATATCCAAAATTATTCAAGAGTCGCTTTCATCAATAAGGGAATTGAAACCCATATCCTAAAGGAAATTGGAAGACTTGAATTTGATGGAATAAGCCTATGCGTTCCAAAGGATATAGATGCATACTTCATTGAAATTTACGGTGAAGATTTCAAGGAAAGGAAAATCATACCTAAAGGGCAGAACATGCGTGTGATTCTAGATACTGAAGTGAGTTATAAGGAAATAATGGGAGAAGTGGGAGATCTCATTAAAGAGGCTAAAGCCACCCGTGAAGAAGTCATGTGGGGAAGATTGAAAGCATACAACGAAAAAATAGCTATTGACAATGTTTGGAAATTGGTTCAAATGACCGATAGACAAATATTTTTAGAGGATATGTTTAAGGAAAAAACTGATGAATTGCTGAAATATGATTTGAACAATGAACTAGAACTTGAAGAACTTTATGAAGAGTTAAGCCCAGCCATTTCTTCTCTCAGGACATATTCCAAAGTAGGAATGACATTTTCAATAGACCCTAAAACAGACGATTTGATTGAAAGGGTCTTGATGAAAAGAGGGGATAAGAAACTAGTTGATGAGATAAAAAGAATAGGGAAAAAAGAATATTTTGTTGAATAAAAAATAAGTTAGATGATAAATTAAAAGAATGAAAAAAGAATATTTTATTGAATAAAAAAGTAAAAAATTTTTAAAACGGATTAGTCTTTAAATAATTTAGACCAATCCTCTATTTTTTCAAATCCTACACCATAATGCATATGCTCTGCAGATGGAATATAGAAGAATGAAAAGATTCTTTTATTTTCATCTTTCAGCTCTTTGCAAAGAGAAGATAAGGTTTCTTTTGAAAAGCCCTTTCCCCTATAAGGAACAGATGTGATTACACCACCAATAACTGCCAATTCCGGAAGTTCGGCATAGGTTCCTGCATGACAAATAATCTCATTGTTATCATCCCTCAATACAAAATTACGCCCAAAGTTTTCTTTTTTTCTTTGAATATACTGTTCATATAACGAATCATAGCCATAAGGTTTTCCAATGCCTTCATCTTCTGCAACTATTTTAACAATTTCAGGAAGCTCTTCGATTGGTGCTGAATATGCTTTAGGGTTTGGAGGATATTTTAATTCTAACAATTCTCCAACTGTACCTGTTTCCTGTTGATAATCGGGTAAAAATGGTTTAAGTTTATCAATGATAGGTTTAATGGCAAAAAGAACATGTGTATCTTTTTCTTTAATAAAATCAGCTATTTCTTCTAGAAGCAAATCCTGCTCTTTGCTATATATTTGAACCCCACCAAAGTATTCACTGATTATGGCGCAAATATCGTTTTCATTGTATTGAATCCAAACATTAAAATTTTCATCATCAAGCCCAAATTTTTTTAAATCAATGAAAATATATAAACATTTTCCATAATCTTCACCAATATAATCTAAAACTTTTTTAATATCCTCATCCTTACATTGAAAAATCATTTAATCCCTCACAAGTATCACATAATTGATAATATTTAAGTTAATTAAATATATAAATATAATTATATCAAGAATTAAAAAAATATTTAAAAAAATAATCGATAGATGTGATAAAATGATTGGTGTGATATTATCAGCTGGAATGGGTACAAGATTGATGCCCCTTACTAAAGATATTCCAAAAACATTATTGAAAATAAATGAAATGACTTTGCTTGAAAGAATGATTAAAAACTGCATCGATGCTGGTATAAGCAAATTCATAGTTGTAGTGGGCTACAATAAGGAAAAAGTGATTGACTTATGTCCGCAAATAGCTGAAAAGCATGACGTAGAAATAAGATCCATTGCAAACGAAAAATACGATATCACCAACACTTCCGTATCAACATTCATTGCAAGCAGCTTCATTGAGGAAAACGATCTGGATGACTTTGTCTTAATCAATGGAGACAATGTTGTTGACCCTGAAATAATTTCCAGAATAGCCGATTCAAACAATACAGGAATGATAATAGATAACTTCAAGGAACTTGATGAAGAATCATTCAAGCTTATAATTGATGATGAGTCATTCAATGAAGACAAGACAATAGCTAACGGCAAGATCAATTCAATTGGAAAAGGCTTGGACATTCCATCATCCACTGGAGAATTCATAGGAGTGTCTAAAGTGAAAAGGGATGATGTTGCTGAATTCAATAGGATTCTCGAAAGACTGATTCAGGAAGACCCTCAAAATTATTATGATTATGCATACAAGGACTTAAGTGAGATCAAAACAATAGATTTCGTTTTGACAAACGGCCTCAAATGGACAGAAATCGATGACCATAAGGATTGGGAAAATGCCCAAAGACTTGTAAAGGAACTGGAAGGATAATTTCATAGCAATATGATGATGGAAGGTAATGATGATGGTGAACTTTAAGAAAATCATAAAGGATATGGCCAAATACTCTGTAAGAGCTATTTACATATTGGAATCATACATTATCCCTTCAAATGACAAGGTCATCCTATTTGAATCAAGCAGTGGCCGCAATTATGCAGGAAGCCCAAGATACATCTATGAAGAGATGCTTAACCAAGGCCTTGATGAGGAGTACAAATGCGTATGGTCCCTTACAAATACTGACACTGAAATTCCTGGAAAAGCTATAAAGGTGAAAAGGTCCTTTTTCAAACACTTGTTCTATACTTTAAGAAGCGGTGTCTGGGTCCTTGACTCAAGGCATTTGTATTATCTAAGAAAAAACAGGAATACACGATACATCCAGACATGGCATGGAACCCCATTCAAAAAACTGGGATTGGATATGGATGTCTTGGACATGAGCGGCAACACTGACCTTGAAAGGTATCGTGAAGACTTCAAAAGGAATACAAGAGAGTGGCAATACCTCTTGTCACAAAATGAATACTCATCAGAAATATTCAGGAAAGCATTTGACTTCAAGGGGGAAATGCTTGAAATAGGATATCCTAGAAATGACGTGTTGTTTGAAAAGAACAATGAATCAGACATTGCGGAAATTAAGGAGAAATTCAATATTCCAAAAGACAGGAAAGTGATTCTCTATGCCCCAACCTGGAGAGACAACCAGTACACAAAGGCAGGAGAATACAAGTTTGCAAGCGCTATGGATTTTGATGCATTGCATGACAACTTCAAGGATGACTTTACCTTGATTGTCAAGTTCCACTATTTGGTAAAGGACAAAAGCATTGACTGGAGCAAATATGATGACTTCATTATAGAATGCGATGAGGAATGGGACATTCAGGAACTTTACCTCATTTCAGACATCATGATAACAGACTATTCCTCTGTCATGTTCGACTATGCCATATTGAAAAGGCCTATGATCTATTTCACTTATGACATTGAGGATTACACAAAAAACGTAAGGTCCTTCTATTTTGACATTTTTGAGGAAGCGCCAGGACCTAAGGTTGAGACAAATCAGGAATTGATTGAGCTACTGAAGAATTTTGATGTCAATAGCTACAATGATGAATTCGGCGAAAAGTACAGAAAATTCAATGAGAAATACAATCAGTTCGATGATGGAACCGCTTCAAGAAAAGTAGTTGAATTGATTAAAGGCAACTGATAAAGCTTCAAAAAGGTAGTATAACGATTAATGGATACTACAAAAAATAAAAAAAAAAAACATTCTTTTTCTTTTTAATGATCATTTCAAGAGAAAAAATAAAAAAACTCATTTCTAAAAAATGATCATTTCAAAACAAAATTCAACTTATGGCCGCAATTGGCACAATGGCCATTTTCTATTCTATTTTTATCGCTATTGCAGTACCCTTCCCTTGCTATGAGAAGCTCGCCGCAATTAGGGCAATAGCTATTGTTGTCAGCAGGCATGTTTCCCAAGTAAACGTATTCGATTCCCATGTCAAGAGCTATTTCCTTAGCTCTTAAGAGATAATCTATTTTTGTAGGGCTCTTGTCATTCATCTTATGCATTGGGAAGAATCTTGAAAAGTGAATGGGAACGTCTTGCCCCAATTCATCCAGTAGGAAATTGCAGATTGACCTTATATGGTCCTCCTCTGTATTCAAGTCATTGATCAGTAGGGTGGTGATTTCCAAATGTGACTTGCTTTGATGAATGGCCTTTAGATTGTCAAGAACAATGTCCAATTTGCCTCCACATATTTCCCTATATAGCTTGTCATCAAAGAACTTCAAGTCAATATTAAAAGCGTCGATAAATTTTAGTGTTTCCTCTAATGATTCCTCACTCATATAGCCATTTGAAACATATGAGTTTTTAAGATTTTCCTTATGTGAAATCAAAGAGGTTTCACGAGCGAAGTCAAAGTACAGCGTAGGTTCATTATAGGTCCAAGAAATCGATAGGCAATTGTCATTAATGGCATTTTTAACGATGGTTTCTGGCAGTATTTTAGTTGAGTTGAATTCGTCATAAGAATTCATGGATAGCATATAGTTCTGACAGTTCAAACATGAGAAATTACACCCAAAACCACCTATTGAGTATGTTGATGAACCAGGCAAAAAGTGATACAATGGCTTCTTTTCAATAGGGTCAGTGTGGCATGAAGCAATCCTATGATAATTTAAGGAATACAGTTTTCCTTCAATGTTCTTTTGAGTGTTGCAGAATCCCAAACCTTCATTGGATATCTTACAAAACCTTCCGCAAAGCTTGCATTGGACTGGTTTTTCATCTGATGATTCATCTTCGTATAGTTTAGTGTAAAAGCTGGATTCCTTCATCATAAAAACACCTGATGAATTTTTAAAAATCTTATGAATGAAATAAATTAATTAATCAAGGTTAAGCATTGCCTATTTGAGATGTTGATAACCTCTTGAGCTTATTTTTTCAATTTGACCATTTGAGAGTACTATTTCAACTGTATTATTTTCAGTTATTTCTCCTATGACATAATAATTCATTTCTCTTGACAATTGATCCTTTAGTTCTTCGTTTATTGTGAACAGAAGTTCAAAATCCTCTCCCACATGGAGGAACAGGTCAAGGTAACTTAAATCCAATACATTGGCTATTTCCTTGAATTCATCATCTACAGGAAGCTTTTCCTCATAGATTCTTATTCCTTTGCTATAGGAATTTGATGAATTGCTGTCATTAAGATTGGAATAGTTCTTATCAGAATTCAATATTTCATAAAATTCGCTTGCAAGGCCATCTGTAATGTCTGTTGCTGAAATTCTGTTATTGGCTGTATTATGTTCCCTTAAGATATGGCCTTCATCATATTTTGCCTCAGGCTTCAATGCCTTTATAAGAGCCAAATCAATTATTGTTTGGTCAATTTCCTTGATTTCATCTATCTTTTTCTGATAGAGATTTAGGTCTTTTTCCTTAAGGGCCAATAATTCAAAACCAAGTGCAGCGTATCCCAATTCATCGCTTATGCAAACCAGGTCTCCCTTTTCGAATCCGTATTTCATCAATGCCTTGTCCTTATCGACCTTGCCGATGGCTGTTCCTGAAACTATTATCTCATTTGCCTCGTTGGTGTCTCCCCCAATGAGAGGAATGTTGTAATTGTCACAGGCCCTAATGACTCCACATACAAAATCGTCAAAGTCATCTAAGAGCATGTCTTTTGGAATGGCTATGTTCAATAGGAATCCGATGTTGTCTGCACCCATACTAGCAAGGTCGCTTACATTGACCACTACTGACTTGTATCCCATCTGAAAATGAGTCATGCCTTTTGGAAAATGACTTGATTGAATCAACATATCTATAGAAGAGACCAAATAGCTATTTTCATCCAAGTCGATATTTGTCAGTGCAGAATCATCTCCAATTGATGTGGCAAAGTTGGAAAGATCTGTTTCGGTTTCAAATCCGCAAGAGGAACATGTTCTGGATTTTTCTATGATTCTTTCAATAAGGCCTTTCTCACCAATTTCAGAGACTTTGATTTGGCTTGATTTCATATGAAGATATTTGTTTCATTTAATATAAAAAAATATACTTTATGTAAAAAAGAGTATTGCTCCTAACCATTGGAAAGAGTTTTGGTCAAGGTTTTACGAGCGAAGCGAGTAAAAGTTGGATATTTGATTTTTTTAATATAAAAAATATTCTTAAATTGTAAAATAATTAGAAAAACGAGTCTTCACTCCAATTTAGAGGTAAAAATTTTGGTCAAGGTTTTACGAGCGAAGCGAGTAAAAGCTTGGATTAAAAGATCAGGGATTTGAACTGTTTTTTCATGCATATGCACAGTTCGTCTCCTTCAAAGATGCCGAAATTATCGATGATTTCATAATCCAATTTCTTGTATAGGTTGATTGCTGCCTCATTTTCACGGCCTGTCTCTATTATGGAGTATTTGAAGTTCTCCTCCATGGCCAGTTTTTCAAGCTGCTTTACAAGCTTATATGCGATACCCTTTCTTCTGTATCTCCTTTTGACATAGACCCTTTTGATTTCTATTGTGTCATTATCAAATAACTTAAAGCTTGCACAAGCTATTGGCTTTCCCCAATTCAATGCAAGAATCACTATATGGGGATCTTTCAAATCATTGTAACCCTCATATTTTTTAACTACATCCCCATATTTCATAAAGTATTCATTGTCCAATTCCTTTGTTAATTCAATGAACCTTTCATCCTTTTCATCTATAATGACTGATTCCATATTGTCACTTCTATCCTTTCTTTAATTCTGTAGTGTTTCCTACCTGTCACTTCTATCGTTTATTTAATTCTGTAGTGTTTCCCACCTTTGCAAGCTCATGCTCCCAAACTCCTGGGTTTTCACATACAAACCTTTCAAATAGCTCCTTGCATCTTGAATCGTTTAGAACGATGATTTCAACATCATTGTCCTTCAAGAGATTTTCAGCACCCATCAAGGTTGTGTTGTCACCTATAACCACTTTTGGAATGTTGTAAAGGATTACGGCACCTGAACACATTGGACAAGGGGAAAGGGTTGTGTAGAGGGTGCATTTTCTATAATCCTCATAATTAAGGCCCTTTGCATTTTCAATTGCATCCATTTCACCATGAAGAATTGCTGAATTATTCTGAATAAGCCTATTATGGCCTCTGGATATTATCTCATTATCCTTTACAATAACTGCACCGATAGGTATTCCACCTTCAGACAATGATATTTCGGCCTCCTTGATTGCTTCATCCATAAACTTCTTATGCATAAAATCCCTCTAGTGTATAATATTTAAAAATTTAATTTTGAATTTAGACAGATTCAGTATTATATTTAAAAAAAGGTTAATAATAATTTTACTAAATGAAAATAAGAAAAAATTTAAAAAAAGCTTAATAATAATCTTACAAAAATGAAAATAAGAAAAAATTTAAAAAAAAAGATTAATAATAATTTTACTAAATGAAAATAAGAAAAAATTTAAAAAAAAAGGTTAATAATAATTTTACTAAATGAAAATAAGAAAAAATTTAAAAAAAAGATTAATAATAATCTTACAAAAATGAAAATAAGAAATATTATAAAAAAGAAGAAAATAATAGAAAAAGAGTTAAAAAAGCTTTGATTTAATCAAGAGCATCTTTAACCATATCTTCAAGGATTTCGATTAGGATGTCATCATCACAGATTGGGTCTGGGTATAATATTTCCCCATCAAATTCCATTTTCACGTCATCATGGCCATGATGATGGTGATGATGTCCATTAGAATGACTATGGCCGTGATCATGGTCGTGGTCATGTGAGTGTTCATGGTCGTGGGAGTGAGAATGCCCATGGTCATGATGATGGTGATGGTGATGGCCAGTTCCATCATCTTCAATGAATCCTAAAATTGTTGGAATGTCCCTTGTGGTGTGTGCTCCAGGAGCAATGAACACTGGAACGACAACCAGTCTGTCAACTTCGTTTTCGCTTACAAGCTTGTTGATTGAAGTTGGAATGTTAGGGTCTACAAGTTCCATGAATCCAAAGTCACATGGATAATCGCATTGTGCTTCAAATTGTCCGAATAAATCTGTAATGAACTCTTTGCTGTAATTCAATCTGCTTCCATGAACTACAAGCAATACTCCTGTTTTTGCATCTGCGTCAAGCTTTGACTCTTCAAGTGCACCGCTTATCTTATTGTTGATTATTTTCAATAGCTTTGGATTAGGGCCTATAGGACCGAGCAAATCAATGTCTCCATCAAAATCAACCTCTTCAAGGCCATATAAGTAATGTCCTTCAGGATAGTTTCCATCAGGCTGTCTTGGGTCTACTTCCTTAGGCTCAAGGCCAAGAATGATCGGTATGTCAATGTTAGTGTGAATTCCAGCAGCCAAGAATACTGGAGTGGCTATAATGCGTTTTAAGTTAGGATTGCGCTCCTTTAAAATATTAATCGCTTGTGGCAAGTTTGGCTTTGCAACTTTCATGTATCCTACTTCAGCATCAAATTCTGTCGCTTCCTTAAACTTAGCGCATATCTTTTTAAAAACTTCTTCTGCATAGGGAAGAGTACTCCCATGGCTTAATAACAATACAGCAGTATCTTCATAACTCATAATAATCACATAATTTTACAATATCTTTAAACAATGATAATTAATTTTAATCTTAATTTAACTAAATATAAAGTATTACTTTTAATAAAAATTTAAAAAAAAGTATTACTAATGGTTCATAAAAAAATAAATAGCTGAAAAGCTATTTAAAAAAATTGAATTATTTTACAATTTTAAACTTGAATCCGTAGGAAATAACACCATCAGGGCCATCTTCACGGATTTTTCTAAAGACCATTTCCACAGGGTCTCCGATTTGAATATCCTCAACATCTGCGTCAACGATTTGTGCAGTTACTTTTGCACCTTCTTCAAGCTCAATGATAGCTACAGCATAAGGAGCTATTTTCTTGAAGTCAGAAGTAGGTGTTCTAATTACAGAATAGGTAAATATCTTTCCTTTTCCTGAAAATTGGATATCTTCAATGTTTCCTTTTCTTCTACAATCAGGACAGATTACTCTTTGTGGGAAAAACACTTGACCACAAGTAGTACATTTGGATCCAACAAGGTTATATCTTTGTTGGATATGACGCCATGTTCTTACAGTATCAGACATTAAATTCCTCCTAATTAATAAGCTTGATAAAAATGATTAATTTTTCTCTTTACTTTTTTCTATAATTTTTTTAAACTTTTGCTAGTTTTTAAATATTTATTAATCTTTTAGTTAATAAATATTATCTTTACTTATAATACTATTTTATTTATAATTCATCTATAATAAAGTTTTAAGTAAAATGACTATTATTAAAGAAATTAAGTTTTCAATAAATCAGTGAAATAAAACTCTAAATAAATCAAACAATAAAAAACTCCAAGAAAACAATGAAAACGATGAGGTAATCAATCAATAGAAAACTTCAATAAATTGCCAAATCATATCAAAAGTGAAAAATTATATTGAAAAAGCAATTTACACTATTTTTATTAAATTATAATGATTTAAAAATATTAAAATTCAAATTGAGAAAGATATAAATATTATTTTTAATAATAAAGCTATCAATGAAGATTAACAATGAAAATAATCAATTTAAAAAGGATAAAAAATATGGAAAGGATACCTTAAAAAGAGAATTAGCAAATGATGAGAAGGGAAATTTTGCAATTGTCATTGCAAGCTTGATTCTGATTGGCTTTTTGATATTGTCAATAGTCGTCTTGAATACGGCCATTAACCATGAAGATGAAAATAATGAAATCATCTCATCCAACAATTTCCAAGATATTGTAAATGACTACATAAGAAACATTCCACTTATTGAACATGAAGGCTTGGAAGAGCTAAGTGAAGAGGTCATTAAAAACAAAAGGCCATGTTTGGACTCAAAAAGCGATTTGAAGGAAATCATTGATGAAAAGCTATCGGTGAAAAACAGGCAATATTATGAAAACCACAACATCCAAATAAATTCGTCATTGATAGCTATTGAAAACACTTCAAATCCCTTCTCATACAAATTCAAGACCCATATCCATTGCATAAAGGGAGAATATTCCTTTGAAAGAATCGTGTCATCTGATGTGAGTTGCATCGGTTTGAAGGATCCTCTTCCCATCCTTTACCTAAAGGGATATTCTGGCCTTTCCTATAATGACAGCTCTTACAATTATGGAAATTCATTGTCTGAATTCTTAAGGGATGAAGGCGTTGAAAATTACTCCTTTTACGAGAATGCCAGCTCTCCACTGATCATTAAAAAATGTCCATATGACCCTTACAAGCATCATGGAGATGAGAATGGCAAGATTATGAAAAACTGCAGGGATAATGGATATTATCATGAAAGCAGAGACGGATCATGTTTTCTATGCAGACTTGAAGGAAAGGGCGGATGCGAGCATTACGGTTTTGAAACATTTGTAAATCCTCAAAAGACCAATGAAACTGGCCGTGTTTCCTCTTGTGGTGCAGACCATGTAATATTCAGCAATGATATCTATCCTGGAGTCGAGGTGATTTACAATAGTGAAGAGGGATTGAATGAGATTTTATATCTTGACCCTCATGGCCATAAGGTCAAGTATGGAATGAGCGAATTTTAGGAGTTTATGATGATGAAGGATATAATCAAAGACCAATGGGGCCTATTATACTCAAGCGAACTGCTTCTCTCAATAATATTGCTTATTTTCATAATTGGAGTGGTGGCTAATTTAAGTGATGGGCTAAATGAAAAAATGCTAAGTGAAGAGGAACTTGAATCACTTGAAAGAATCGCTGTAGAATCATCCGATTATCTCTTGAATAATCCTGGAAATCCTGAAAATTGGGAGGAAGATGAGGGATTGGATAATGGAATCGTATCGAAAAACATTGTCCCTGGACTTGCAATCAAGAAGAAAAATGTTGAAAATGGTGAGTTTTACAGTGAAAGTGCAAGTGATGAGATGATAATGTCAAATGCTATTTCCTATAAGAAGTTCATCAGGATAAAAAACAATTACGATTCCCTTGTGGATGGAAATCTATTTAATGATAATGTCATGAGTTCAATGGCCATTTACCCTTTAAACAGCAAGATAAGGCCTATAGAGATGGGAAATGATTTTGATGATGATGGGGATAAGACTTATGATAATAACATTGTAACCGTGAATAGAACCGTTAAATGTGATTTTTATTCAAGCTTTATTGTGTATAATTTCAACGACTTTGAACTGTCCGGTGATGGTTATATTAGAAAAGAGGATTGCAATCATGACAGCGATCCAAGCTTGAGAGATCATGCAAATGATGAAAGGTCCTTTTGGCTATGTAAAAGCTTTAGAGTCTATAAGAAATCATTGGATGAATATGACTACTATCTCATAAGCGATGAATCTGTAAAAAACACCGGTGCCTCCTTTATTTTAGAAAGTCTGAATCGAACTAATGAAAATAGGAAAATGTTGAATCAGGAACTCATAGAATTGAATCCTTTCCTTATGGAGGATTTGGAAAACTCATCCGGTGAAATTTATTCCATACACTTCAATGTTCCAAAAAATAGGATTGATGATTTTAAAACCGTTTTAGTGGCCATTCCAAAGAACATGACCTATGATTTAATCTCAAATGGTGAGTTGAAATATGATTACTTCAGAGTACAGGATGTGAATTACATATTAAAAGTACAATATAAATAGTTGAGAGAATACGTAAGATAAATAATTATAAATTGAAAAAATTGTTAAAAAAAAAAGAAAAAACAGTTTTCACTCAAATTTAGAGATAAAAATTTTGGTCCAGGTTTTGCGCTCCGAAGGAGCGGAAAAGCTGGGCTATAAAACACTATACAAATTCTCTTCCAAAAGATCAGTGTCAATTTGCAAGTTAATGATATTGGTTCTTCCTTTAGCTCTGCCTTTTGATACTGTGTTTGTGGAAATGATTCCTAACATCTCAAGCTCATTGACAAAGTCAAAGATTCTTCTATATGTAACAGCATCTCCTTTTGAAATCTCCTTATAGGCCTCAAATAGCTTACCGGAAGTGATTTCCTCTTCTTCCTGAGTCAATCTTAAGATAGCTGCAAGAACCCTTTGCTGTTGTGTAGGCAATGTGACAATGACATCCTTTACCTTATTGTACTCAATGACATCCTTGGCTTCACGCACATATTGGCCTAAAACCTTTTCAGATCCCTTGTCAATTGCTATGTCTCCTGCACTTTCCAACAAGTCAAGTGCATATCTTGCATCCCCTTCCTCTTTTGCAGCCATAGCGGAACATAATGGAATTACACTGTCTTCAAGAGTGTTTTCATAAAATGCAAGTTCAGACCTTTCATTCAAGATATCTGCCAATTGCTCTGCATCATAAGGCGGGAAGACAATCTCCTTATCCATTAGACTGCTTGCAACTCTAGGCTTAATGAATTGCTTGAAGTTAAGGTAATTGCTGATTGACAGGATTGCAATGTTGTCTGTCCTGGTAAGGGTATACAACAATCCGTCACCATCCTTTTCAAGAAGAATGTCAACTTCATCTAAAATAACAATCAAGATACGGTTTCTTCCAAAGACGTTTCTTTTTAGGACATCCCTAAAGGCATTTACAATTTCTCCTTTTGTCCAGCCACGATTTGGAACCTCTCTTCCTAACTTCTGACATAGGTAAGTGAGCACCTGATACTCTGTATTGAAATCTGTGCATCTGACATATTCCACTGAAAGGGTAACTGGCTTGTCACGAGCTGCTTCAATCAATTGCTCTCTTGCAAACTTTGCAGCGGCTGTCTTACCGGTTCCTGTCTTTCCATAAATGGTAATGTTTGATGGGGTAGTTCCTTTTAATGCCTCTACCCAATATCTTGCGATGGATGTGATCTGCTCTTTCCTGTGTGGAAGGTTATCAGGTAAAAAACGATGATCCAAAGGTTTCTTATCCTTAAAGATATTATCATCCATAGGCAATATCTCATCAAGCCCTTCAAAAATGTTATCACTCATATAATCATCCCATAAATAAATGATGTGCTTTTTAAAATTCATCGTCTGAGAATTTTAAATCTTAAACACATTGTATAAAAATTAAGCTAAAACCCAAAATTTTCTTTTTGAATTCTAGAAAAATTAAGTTAAGTTATTAAAAAAATAGAAATTTTCATTTTCAATAGTAAAATTTCAACTGTATTAGTATTGTTTATTAAATTATATATTTAAACTTTTTTATCATTTCAAAAATAAGGAACATTCTCAAAAAATCAAACAATGGAAAAACTTTAATAATATTAGATAAATTGCAAGTGTATTAAAGAAGTTAAAATTGTTTAAAATTAATTTTACACTTGAAATGATAGTCTATTTCAAAATAAAGTAAAATTTTTATTTCAATTAGAATAAAATAATAAAATTATCATGATTTAATAAAATAAATCAAAATTTATGATTTGATTAGAAAAATACAAATTAATTGTATTTTTACAATGTTTTAAGAATATTATAAAGCTTAAAAAGTAAATTATTTGTAAAAAATAGTTAAAAAAAGACAGAGAGTACCATTTCAAGTGAAAGCAAAATTGGTGAAAAGCGGAAATAAAGGGATGTATTTCAAGTGTAAATTTTTTTAATGAAAAAATCAAAAATCATTATTTGAGCTTTAAATCATAATTGAAGAATTTTAATGAAGAATTTTTTAAATAAAGATAGGGAGGAAAATTTCAAGTGAATACAATTGAAACAGACCCGTCGATACTTTAAAGACCCTCGAAATCGTTTCACTAGAAACACACCTCTCACTCTCTAAAGATCATGGAAAAATCATGATCAAAACAGCAGAAAAGATGTGAAAAAGTTAGATGAAATATCGTGAAAATATATTTAAACAATTAAATTATAAAAGTCAGTTATTATAAATAACAATAAAAAACTAAAAATAGAAATTTAGAAAAAAATAGATGAATAAATCATAAATTAATTAAATAAAATTAAAAATTTAATTAATAAATTTTATTTTTTAAAAAAAAAAATATAATATAAAATATTTTAATCTAAAACATCAGGAAAATCATTGTTCTGTATGGATCCATATGTTTTACCAAGAATCCAAATGCATTGAAGCTTTCCCTTGAAGACTTTCTTGATGGTTTTAATAAGGACATGCTTTGTAAGCCCATCTTCAAATATGTCTTCTGTTATGATGAATCTGGTCAATTGATCATTTGGATGTTCCAATTCAAAATCAAGAAGCATTTCATTCAATGAAAACCTTATCTTCCAAATGAATTCCTGATTCATTTCCTTAGGACTGTTTTTGATTATGTTTTGCTCTTCATGTGAAACTTCTGTTGCGCATCCTATGATTAAAACATCCTCTTTTGATTTGGGATTGATTATATCCATCGCATTGTTGTTTGGAAAATTTATAATGTAATGGAAATTAGCGTTTTCATCATAAATCTTTTCACGAATAAGACCCTCGTCCAATAACCAGTTTTTGACTTGCTCTTCATCTATTGCCATATTATCATCCATAAAATAAATATAAATATGTTTTTTTTTTTTTTTTTTTTTTTTTTTTTTTTTAATTAATATTTGAATTATATTTTAATTATATTTTTATAAAATTTTTATAAAATTCTAATTAAATTTTTACTATCAATAAATTATATATAGTTTGCTAATATATTTAATTTTAATGATAACTGAACTTTATTCAAATTCAATTTATATGCTGCTTACAACACTTTTGTTTTCTTTGGCATTTGATTTGCTGATTGGAGAGTTTCCAGCTAGATTGCATCCTGTTGTATGGATTGGAAACATCATAAGCTTTTTCAAGAAACATCTTATCAAATATGACAATAAGATTTCTGGACTTGTGATTTCAATCTGCGTAATAGCTGTTTCTTCCCTTATTGTCTTAGTGCCAATGATACTCATCAAGCATTTCATGTACATTAACGATGGGATGATATATCTCTTCAAACTAGTGGCCCTTTTATTGCTGTCATCCACATTTTCAGTAAAATTGCTTCTTGACTCTGCACGTGATGTGGGAAATGACTTGAAAAACAACAATCTTAACAAGGCACGTCAGGCAGTGAGCTACTTGGTAAGCAGAAAGACAAGTGAATTGAATAAGGAGCATGTCATATCAGCTGTAATTGAAACATTAACTGAAAACATTCCAGATTCATATGTTTCAACAATTTTTTACTATTCAATTGTTGGTATAGTGGCATTCCTTTTGGGATTCAATGATTTCACAGTGCTTATATTGGCTGTGCTTGCAGCATTGATCCATAGGGTTGTAGATACCATGGATTCAATGCTTGGATACAAGACAGATGAGCTTTATAACATTGGATATGTACCTGCTCATTTGGATGACATACTGAATTACATTCCTGCCAGGATATCCGGATATTTGATCATAATATCTGCAGCATTCTTGGCTCTGAATTGGAGAGGAGCTTATTACATAATGGGAAGGGATGCCAGAAACTGTGACAGTCCAAATTCAGGATACACAATGGCAACAGTTGCAGGGGCATTGAACATTCAACTTGAAAAAGAGGGAGTCTATACTTTAGGTGATGATTTGCATCCCCTCAAAGTGGAATGCATTGACAAGGCAATTGACATTGCAAGGCTTAGCATATTCCTGATTACAATATTTTTCTTTTTCGTGTTTATGGATTTGATTCTCCTTCAGTTGTAGGAAGAATGTTTTTTTCTTTTTTTATTTTATGATTTTGATTCTTCTTCAGTTATAGAAGAGCTATTTTATTTATTATTTTATTCATCCTTTTTTTTAAAAACAGTATTAATTTTATTGATATTATGATTGTTAACAATAATAAAAAAGAGTATGGTGTAAAAGGATATTACTTTCTAAGTGATTAATTGATGCAAAAAGAGTTTATAAAAATAATTATAATGAAGTTAGATAATAACTTCATTGATTACAAAGTCCTTGAAGAAAGTCATGTGAATCAGTTCATCTTCCCATATAAGACCGGAACCTGATCCGAAATCATTTGAAAACTTGATATTGTCTCCAAGACCTATGGATTTTTTGGACTTGAACTCGCTTTGTGAGATGTTTTCCAAAAGATTCATGAGTTCCAATCTGTCAATATTGTCAACGGATTTCTTTTCAACAATAGCTTCTATTATGTAGCTTCTGCAGAGCTTTTCATGATACTCCTTATATATCCTATGATTATAAAACAGTTCCAATCCCTTGAGCTCACCATTTACAATGAATATGACACCATTTTGACCATCTTCAATATGGAATTTGCTTAAGTAATCATTTTGCTTATCCTTAAGGTTTTCATAGCTGTCATTCAAGGCGCTGGTCATCGACTTGAAATTTGATCTTGATTCAAATTCACTTATGGAATCCCAGACTTCACCTTGATAGTCACGTTCCTCATAGGAAGCTCTTGATTTTCTGCTTCTTGTGCTGTGATTTGCAGAATACAATGATGGCTTGAATGTTCTTGATGCTTCACCTTCTCCTCTGGTGTGCCATCTGCCGTGTTCAGTGCAGCTAACATGAATATTAATGCTTGATTGGGCTGGAATGAGCAATGTGTCATTTATGATACGGTTTTGCATTGCACCGGTAATCTCATCATCATCAATCAAAATGAGAGGAACAACAGAATCGTTTTTGCATAAGACGGTGTTAACTGTTGAATTTTCAAGCTCCTTGATTTCAACTAAGTCCATCTCATATCCTTTTTTAAGAGTAATAAAATCCTTTTTTCCAAAGAAATCGCTTTTAATTGGAATTGCCTCCACATTTTCATACTTTTGGCTATCCAATAGCTCAATGGCCATTTTAGTGCCGTTTATGTCAATGTATGCAATGTTTTCAATATTGCTTAAATCTTCAGCATTTTCACTGTTTTCAATTTCACTGTTTGATTTTTCCATATCATCACCCAATCGTTTTATATTATTCAAACAAAATTACATTAGATAAATTATAATTTTAATAATTGATAAAAAGCATTAAATGAAATTCACATCATTTTCAGAATCCTTTTTAAGTTCAGCAAGCTCATTATCTTCGATGACTTTAGCTATCACATTCTGATGGGAAATGAACTTTACGATTGCATATCCATTCTCATCATCTATCTTATCATAAACCCTTCCTGAACTCATAGTGCCTCTAACAACAGTTTTAGTGCTGTTTGCCAAGTATCCCACTTTTCCGGCATATCTCATTTCAACCCTGATAGCTTCTGAATCATGAGCATTGTCCGGCTCCTTGATGAGTTTTAAAATAGTACCAATCTTGAATATCTTCTTTCCATGAAATTGGTTAAAACAGATTACAGTTACATATTTTTCATTAAACTTTTCCTCGATCACACTATTCACCCCTATAAAAATAGCATATACAATATCTTATGATTTCGTTACTTATAAATGTTTTTGATTTGGTACAGTTTTCAGTTGGATGATTTTGTTATTTATAAAGGTTTTTAATTTTGAAAATTTTTGATAAAAATAAAACAATTCAATAAAAAAATCTGTAAATTTTACACTTGAAATGCACGTCTAGATTTTCTATAATTCTATCTAATTGAAATATAGCCAATTATAGCAAATATTTAGGTCTTAAGAATTTTATAGAAAATGAAAAATAATGATAAATTATTGTAAAAAATAGAGAATTGTTAAAAGTAATATAATAATTTAAAAAAAGTAAAAAAAGATAAAAAACAGTAAAGCTATACGGTGATAGCTTCCAATTTAGATAGGATTTCCCAGATTAAGGTTCTTGCATGAACTGGGATATTAGGGTCGTTACTGATTTCATCTAACTTTAAGATAACAGCACTGGCTCTTACAGTTGGATCTTCACTTTCATCATTCAAGGTTTGGAAAGATTCATCTGCAGCTCTTCTGATATTACGTGGTACACTTGGGTTTTCCATAATGTGTTTTAAAATTGCGGATACTTCTTCAAAAGTTTCTTCTACCATAATTATTCCTCCCTATTCATCAATTTTTGAAAATATTATCAAAATAAGTACAAATCAGTTTCAAAAAAAGTAAATAGTCTATAACAATATAGAATATGCTTTTTAAAGTATATATATTTATGGTATATTGTTAGTAAATAAAGAAATGATTATCTTTTTCATGTTTGATTTAATTTTTTATTATTTTTTGGATGTTGTCTTTTTTTTACTTTGAATTTGATTTTTTTGGGTTTTGTTGTCTTTTTTTAATTTTGAATAAAAAGTTTTTAATAATTCATAGGCGATATATAATTTCAAAGAGGGTTTTAAGATGGATTTTGATAAGGATAAATTCAAAAACGTATTGCATTTCATCATCTACAAGTGCGGTTTTAGAAACACTGTTGGAAGAACAGTGCTTCATAAGCTGCTTTACTATTCAGACTTCAATCATTATAGCGAGTTCAATCAGTCCATTACAAATGAATCATACATAAAGAAGGAAAGAGGTCCCGTACCTGTTCATTTTGAAATGGCTATAGAGGAATTGGTTGAGGAAAAGAAAATAAGCTTGGGAAAGAGAAGATTGCCTTGCGGTAAGATAATGAATAGATACTTTTCCCTAAAGGGGCCTGAAATGGATTTCAAAAAAGAGGAATTGATTCTAATCAATAAGGTCATTAAGCAATTGAGTCACATGAATGGAAAGCAGATAGGTGAATATTCTCTATCTGACATGCCTGTAAGAAAGACTGAAGAGAATGAGATCATTGAATATGACCTGGTATTTACACGTAAGCCTAAAAGCAAAGACAAGGTTTTTTGTGAAAATAAATTGATATGAATCCGGTTGTTTTGAATCTTTCTCTTCATTTGATTTCTTATTTGTGAAAATAAAATGAATTGCACTATTGAATATAACTTGTTTTCATATTTAATATCACTTCATTATATGCCTATTTTTTAATTTTATCAAAAAATTATCTTTTTTTCTTTTATTGATGAGAATATATTTATATATTGTGCAACATATTTTATAACACCGATATATTTTTAATGATTTTTTTGAATTATAGGTGTTTTTATGGAAATATTAAGTGCATTATGGCAACTAGGGGTTTTTGCTGCTATTATATTGTTTGGAACAAAGCTTGGAATTGCAAGTGGCTTGGCAAATCTCTCTAAAAGGAATTTGGCTCTATTGTGTTTAGGATATGGTGGAGGAATAATGATTCTATCAGCTATTGCCTCCTTATATGCAAGCCAAATGACAGAAATAATCAACAGCTATAACTCTATCATTTACCTCATCATGGCCGTTATCATGATTTTTTCAGGGATATATACAATCAAGGAGTGGAAAAAACATGAAAACAATACCATGAGAACCACAAGAATGATTTTAGTTGCTCCTTGTCCATGCTACTTCGGATCTATTCTAGCCAGCATCATAATGGCAGCCCCTACAATTGGATTAGGTGCATTTTCACTAAGCCAATATGTGGCCATTGCAATGGTTTTGGTAATCTTGATAGGCTATTTTGCATCTAATGTAATAGTTAAATTCCTTAAAAAGCCTTATCCGATAGTTATTGGAAACTTCATGCTCTTTTTGGGAATTTATTTCCTATTATCCTCCATATTGATACCTAATATAATTCAAGCTTTCAATCAATCCATGAGATTCTTGACAATTCCTTCTTTATCTTCCTTGGCCTTGACATTTTTGATTGCAATTGGAATTGTAATTATGGGAATCATGATTTCTCGAAGGAATGATTTTTTAATAAAGTTTTGATTTTATTGGATATTGAAGGAATGGTTTTTTAATAAAGTTTTGATTTTTATAATTTTTTAAATTTTTATTTATTATTTTTTAATTTGGTGGTGAAATGGTAACGGTGATTCCAGGAAGTGATTTATTAAGTTCTGCATTGAACGTTATTTCTCAAAGTTTACAGATACCAGTAATCATATTTTTATTGGCATTTGCAGTATTCGCGGTATATATTATAGGAAGCCTTATATCAGAATATAGCTCTCATAAGAAAGTGCCCGTTAAATTAATCAGGGATTTGATTTACAGGATAGCTAATTGTGAGGACATAAACGATATTCAAGGCATTATAAAGAATGCTCCTATTCAACATTCTCAAAAAGTGGTTTTAATTGAGATTGCAAAGTCAAAGGACTTAAGAGAAGACACAAGACGTGCATTAGCCAGAAAGTTGTTTGAAGAGGAACAGGATAAGATTGAAAAGAATCTTCAAAAGACAGACATTGTAACCAAAATCGGACCTACCCTTGGTTTGATGGGTACATTGATTCCAATGGGACCAGGGCTTGCGGCTCTTGGAAGCGGTGATGTAAACACTCTTGCAAGTGCGATTATAGTTGCATTTGACACCACAGTAGTGGGGATTGGTTCAGGTGCAGTGGCTTATGTGGCTGGAAAGATCCGCAGACGATGGTATGAGCAGTATCTTTCTAATTTGGATGCTTTGGCTGACACTGTTTTGGACAGGTTAAAGAAAGAGGATGAGATGAGAGGAAAATAATATTTAACAATATTATTTTATTTTAGGAATTTCCTATCAAAATTCTATTTGGTGATTGAATGGTACGTCGTCAAGGTGGAAAGAGACTGTCTGAAGATACTGAAGATCCTATGTCAGGAACTGCAAATCTAGTTGATGCTATGCTGGTTATTGCAGTTGGACTTTTGGTCTTTTTGGTTATTTCATGGAATATGCAAGGGGTCATATTCTCTGACATGACTCAAGAGGAAAAGCAGAATGTGATGCAGCAGATGAGCCAGGTCAGTGAAGTGGATCAAGGCCAGCAATTGAATGAAACTCCTGATGTAAGCAATAAATCTGGTCAAGGATACACTGAAATGGGTAAGGTATATCAGGACCAGTCAGGTAAATTGATTATGGTGGAAGAGTGATGTCTTCTATCCTTTTTTTTATTAGTTTAAAAATAGTTCGTTAATAATCTAATTATTGCTTTTTTTATTTTTTTAGATTATTTTTTAATAATTTGAAAAACAA
>SUTG01000103.1 GCA_015063035.1 Methanobrevibacter olleyae | reverse complement strand
GGACTATCAACAACTATTTTTAGAAGTAATTATAGATAATTATATGGAAAAATAACGAAAATTTTTCCGCGTTTAAAATAGACTTAATAGTATGGAAACGGTTACCAGGTTTGTACAGTTTCAACAGATTTATTCGTTTAAAATAGACTTAATAGTATGGAAACTTCCAGGATAGGTATTACTAATTTGTCATTCAATGTGTTTAAAATAGACTTAATAGTATGGAAACTGAAAACAGTAATATTAACCTATGCTTATAGTAGCAAGTTTAAAATAGACTTAATAGTATGGAAACACTTTTTGCAGCTTACAAGTCCAAATATTCCATCAACGTTTAAAATAGACTTAATAGTATGGAAACCAAATTCAACTTCTGATAAATACCATCAGAGTATAAGTTTAAAATAGACTTAATAGTATGGAAACGAGTATATTCCCATTGATGGAATACTTTGTAAAATGGTTGTTTAAAATAGACTTAATAGTATGGAAACTTATTCTACTACTTTCAAACTCTAATAAAATCTCTAAGTTTAAAATAGACTTAATAGTATGGAAACAGAATCTTGACGTTAATGTGAAGTCTATGTTGAAATAGTTTAAAATAGACTTAATAGTATGGAAACTATACACCCTTTTGATGAAACAAAGTCACCTCCAAGGTTTAAAATAGACTTAATAGTATGGAAACATAATATATTCAGTAACTAATAACTGGTATATATTAGAGTTTAAAATAGACTTAATAGTATGGAAACTTTTATTAATTTCAATAGTATTAATAGATTCAATATTGTTTAAAATAGACTTAATAGTATGGAAACCTGGAACTAATTTCAAAATTTCTTTAGTTTCGAAACCTAGTTTAAAATAGACTTAATAGTATGGAAACACCGTACCCATAACTCATGATTCTCATCATTATCCATGAAGTTTAAAATAGACTTAATAGTATGGAAACCTTCCCATAAAAACAAGGGTGATACTCTTCCAAGTGGTTTAAAATAGACTTAATAGTATGGAAACCTATTGTTTCTTGTGTTATTTCTTCTGCCATCTTATCGTTTAAAATAGACTTAATAGTATGGAAACGGTTTTGATTGGTGAATGCTTGTCCTTTTCTTTTGCGTTTAAAATAGACTTAATAGTATGGAAACGTCTTTTGAAGTAATTCTTTGTTTCAAGTGTTGCTTTGTTTAAAATAGACTTAATAGTATGGAAACAAGTTTTTTTTATAAGGAGAGAACAAATTCTATGAAGTTTAAAATAGACTTAATAGTATGGAAACACACCTACCAAAGTCCTGCATAAACTTACCAACATCGTTTAAAATAGACTTAATAGTATGGAAACTCCATCATCACCACCATCATCATTAATTGTTGTTTGGTTTAAAATAGACTTAATAGTATGGAAACTAATTTGTAATACTAAGTTGAAAAGTTGAAGTAAAAGTTTAAAATAGACTTAATAGTATGGAAACGAGTTATCGTGTGTAAAGCTTCATCAAAGTTCTTTGTTTGGTTTAAAATAGACTTAATAGTATGGAAACTCCATGTACTGTTCACCATTCTTACTCCTCCTGTATGTGTTTAAAATAGACTTAATAGTATGGAAACTCTTCAGGATCACATACAAACGAGCCGGTATCATCCGTTTAAAATAGACTTAATAGTATGGAAACACAGCACTGGCAGTGAGGCCTGCTCCACTACTACTTTGTTTAAAATAGACTTAATAGTATGGAAACGTTATGATTTCAGTAATACAAGTGGTGCATTATATCGTTTAAAATAGACTTAATAGTATGGAAACATAGTAGTAATTAAAGTTTACTTAAAAAAACAAATAGTTTAAAATAGACTTAATAGTATGGAAACGTTTTTCATCGTCTATGAGTGTTATTGCTTCGGGGTGTTTAAAATAGACTTAATAGTATGGAAACATATTATCATGAATATAGGACAGTTATTCCTTAATAGTTTAAAATAGACTTAATAGTATGGAAACATAATAGTAGCAACTTCATAAATTCTTGCATCTAAGTTTAAAATAGACTTAATAGTATGGAAACATATTTGTTCTGTGTAATATATTGTTTCTTCATATAGTTTAAAATAGACTTAATAGTATGGAAACTTTGTATTGCTGTTTGTATGTGTTCTTTTTTGATGAGTTTAAAATAGACTTAATAGTATGGAAACGTAGTGTTCTTTTGTAGGCTTCTATGCTGTTTTTGCTTGTTTAAAATAGACTTAATAGTATGGAAACTTTGCTACACCTTCAAGTCCATTACTGAATGCTGCTTTCAACGTTTAAAATAGACTTAATAGTATGGAAACCGTTGAAGTGTCAAAGAATCATAATATCCCTATTGAAGTTTAAAATAGACTTAATAGTATGGAAACAAAATAGGGTCTGGTGCTACAGGATATCAAGCACAGGGTTTAAAATAGACTTAATAGTATGGAAACGAAGTTATTATAATTATTATAATAACTTCACATTTTTAAGTTTAAAATAGACTTAATAGTATGGAAACGGTATTGTGTGAGGTAATGTTTTTCCAGTGATGTTACCGTTTAAAATAGACTTAATAGTATGGAAACTAGTATTTTATTCTTCCTATGCTTGCACTTTGACTTGTTTAAAATAGACTTAATAGTATGGAAACTGTATTTACTGTTATGTTATTGTTTTCTTGTTCTAGTTTAAAATAGACTTAATAGTATGGAAACCCATTTCCGTCTGCATCATCGTAACTAACTTCTCTAATGGTTTAAAATAGACTTAATAGTATGGAAACGATTCACCCATCCCCACATAATACTCCCCACAAAAAGTTTAAAATAGACTTAATAGTATGGAAACGTGTCTTTATTGATTTCTGGAATAAATAATTGTATCTTGTTTAAAATAGACTTAATAGTATGGAAACGATTCACCCATCCCCACATAATACTCCCCACAAAAAGTTTAAAATAGACTTAATAGTATGGAAACGTGTCTTTATTGATTTCTGGAATAAATAATTGTATCTTGTTTAAAATAGACTTAATAGTATGGAAACTCCGAGTAAATATGCATATCCTCACCATTAATTCGCATGTTTAAAATAGACTTAATAGTATGGAAACTTATCAATTATCATGAATTGTGACATCACCAGTCACGTTTAAAATAGACTTAATAGTATGGAAACTCAGATAATCAGGGTATTCCTGATTTGCTCTTTTGATGTTTAAAATAGACTTAATAGTATGGAAACATTACTTCATTTACTAATATTCCTAGATAATTATCTTGTGGGTTTAAAATAGACTTAATAGTATGGAAACGTAATCCTCTCCTGATTAATAGTACACTTCAAGTTTTGTTTAAAATAGACTTAATAGTATGGAAACATTCTGAAACAACTACATTAAATATGTCATAAAGGTGTTTAAAATAGACTTAATAGTATGGAAACACACTAAAAGTAACACTACCTGTAGCATGTTTCGCAACGTTTAAAATAGACTTAATAGTATGGAAACTAATTCATATATGTAATTTTTATTAATCATCATCTTGTTTAAAATAGACTTAATAGTATGGAAACAGTGATTAAAAAAGATATTATTAGAAATATGAATTAAAGTTTAAAATAGACTTAATAGTATGGAAACTTATATAATTATGATAATTTGTTATTCCATTTTCCGTTTAAAATAGACTTAATAGTATGGAAACTACCCACGATCATCAATATAAATAAAAGCACGAGGCGTTTAAAATAGACTTAATAGTATGGAAACTCCTTTAATTTTCTGGGGCATGTTCGCAATGTTTTTTCGTTTAAAATAGACTTAATAGTATGGAAACAGTTGTTGTAATTCTTTTTCAAGCAACTTAATTTTTCGTTTAAAATAGACTTAATAGTATGGAAACTGGAATGGATAACCTTCATAAGTTTCATCTACAACTGGTTTAAAATAGACTTAATAGTATGGAAACCAGGGTCTTGACCACTACTAGTTGGGAAACTCATTACGTTTAAAATAGACTTAATAGTATGGAAACACTGATGGGCAGATTATCTCTGCAAACTATGGGCATGTTTAAAATAGACTTAATAGTATGGAAACCATCAATTGTTTTTTCGGTAGTGCTTACAACTTTTCGTTGTTTAAAATAGACTTAATAGTATGGAAACGCTTCAACAAAGAATATTCTTTCTCCACCTAAACGGAAGTTTAAAATAGACTTAATAGTATGGAAACTTGTTGATGTAACAGCAGAAAATATTAAGAAATATCGTTTAAAATAGACTTAATAGTATGGAAACTGGTAATTCCCTTAGTATTACTTTTGACTTTAAAAAGTTTAAAATAGACTTAATAGTATGGAAACCCATTCACTCCCTTGGGTATACTGGTATTCATGTACTGTTTAAAATAGACTTAATAGTATGGAAACGCTGCATCACCTGCCCGTTTGAATGCTTGTACACTTGTTTAAAATAGACTTAATAGTATGGAAACGGTACACTATACACATTACCAGTAACATCTCTTAAACGAGTTTAAAATAGACTTAATAGTATGGAAACTCCAATTGTTTAGTCATTAATCAAAGGTGAATAATATGTTTAAAATAGACTTAATAGTATGGAAACTGTATCATCTCCATTAATTTTTTCTATTTCTTATTATGTTTAAAATAGACTTAATAGTATGGAAACGAGTATAGTTATGATAACAGTACTTGGCTACCCCTTGTTTAAAATAGACTTAATAGTATGGAAACTCATCTTTTCTATTGTTTCATAGAACGCCCAATGTGCAAGTTTAAAATAGACTTAATAGTATGGAAACAGTATGAGTGCGATATTTCCTGCGGCACTATCAATTACGTTTAAAATAGACTTAATAGTATGGAAACATCTTGGAACTGCATTATGGACTTTGAAACGATTATGTGTTTAAAATAGACTTAATAGTATGGAAACACCTGACGGGCTACTTGTCTAATACTGTTCCACCATGTTTAAAATAGACTTAATAGTATGGAAACAATCCTCTTTGTACGTGTTCAAGGTTTTCTTGTAGTGGTTTAAAATAGACTTAATAGTATGGAAACATGTTATTAAAGTGTAATATTCTTCTTTCATAATACTAGTTTAAAATAGACTTAATAGTATGGAAACATCACAATTCCATTTTCACTGTTTTCCACTGTTGCCTGGTTTAAAATAGACTTAATAGTATGGAAACCTGCTTGTATTGTTAGCTTGTTTTCATAGGTGACATGAGTTTAAAATAGACTTAATAGTATGGAAACCAATAGTATCCCGTATGTTACAATTACATGTGGTTTCAGTTTAAAATAGACTTAATAGTATGGAAACATAGTTTCTTTTAAATAATGAAATTCATTTAAATGAGTTTAAAATAGACTTAATAGTATGGAAACATGGTATCAGTTATATTTTCTGGCATCATATTAAAAAAGTTTAAAATAGACTTAATAGTATGGAAACTAATTTCCTAATTATACGGTTAGGAGGTTCATTTTGGTTTAAAATAGACTTAATAGTATGGAAACCACCTTCTATAAAAAATATAAATTAATTATTGTTAATAGTTTAAAATAGACTTAATAGTATGGAAACAATAATAATGTTTCTTTTTTCTGATCCATAAAAAAAGTTTAAAATAGACTTAATAGTATGGAAACGTAAAAAAATCAGACAGCAACATATGGACAAACGAGTTTAAAATAGACTTAATAGTATGGAAACTCGGTATTCAGATGGGATGGTGGAGTGACCTCTCGGGTGTTTAAAATAGACTTAATAGTATGGAAACTCATTTTAATCCACCACCTTCTCTTTTTTGATACATAGGTTTAAAATAGACTTAATAGTATGGAAACATATTTACTTATTTGGAGGATGAAATGATATGAACCAGTTTAAAATAGACTTAATAGTATGGAAACGGTTATAACGTTGGAGGGTACAACACATACTTTGACGTTTAAAATAGACTTAATAGTATGGAAACAATTTATAATCCGGTCGAATAAAAGGATTGTTTTCAACGTTTAAAATAGACTTAATAGTATGGAAACTCTTATTATGTGGACAAATAGAAAAAAAAGAAGATAGTGTTTAAAATAGACTTAATAGTATGGAAACAGTTTATTCCAACTGTCAATTGCAGCTTGTTTAACCTGTTTAAAATAGACTTAATAGTATGGAAACGGGAAAAGCTTGCTTTTTCGAATCTTTGATGAATGAGTTTAAAATAGACTTAATAGTATGGAAACTTTCCTTCTGCTGTTCCATATTGTATATCATAATCGTAGTTTAAAATAGACTTAATAGTATGGAAACTTTGATGTTTGACTAGTTTCAAGACATTTCTTAGCAAGTTTAAAATAGACTTAATAGTATGGAAACTATGTGATTCCCTCATAGGTTTCAACAGTAACAGTACAGTTTAAAATAGACTTAATAGTATGGAAACGGTTATCAGGCAATACCACAACCTCAGGGAATACTCGTTTATAATAGACTTAATAGTATGGAAACTCATTCCTCCATCCGTTTTTGTAACATTAATCTCTTGTTTAAAATAGACTTAATAGTATGGAAACTTTCTTCCTTTTCTTCTTCCTTTATCTTGTATTTGTTGTTTAAAATAGACTTAATAGTATGGAAACTTTTTTTAATGGTGTGGATAGATTAAACAGAAGCATGTTTAAAATAGACTTAATAGTATGGAAACTTTGAAGGTATCGTGTTGTACTGCTTATGTCTTTGAAGTTTAAAATAGACTTAATAGTATGGAAACCCAACTTCATAAAAGATTAACACTAATGCACCAACAAGTTTAAAATAGACTTAATAGTATGGAAACGGATCACAGTCCAACCTCCGACCAAGAGGGATTTTTGTTTAAAATAGACTTAATAGTATGGAAACTCATCCAATACCGGTACTGGTTCACCATCAACACTAGTTTAAAATAGACTTAATAGTATGGAAACGGTTTCGTAGCTTGGACGGATCATCATCTCCCTCAAGCGTTTAAAATAGACTTAATAGTATGGAAACGGTCAAGGTATTCTCTGAAGTCGTCTTCATCTACTTGTTTAAAATAGACTTAATAGTATGGAAACCTATAATAATCGGCGTTGTCCTCAAGCGATGTGGACAAGTTTAAAATAGACTTAATAGTATGGAAACCTTTTTGTAGTCGCTTCCTGCGTAATTGTTTACTGGCGAGTTTAAAATAGACTTAATAGTATGGAAACCCTCGTTACGTGTTTTCACACCACAACGGATAAGAATGTTTAAAATAGACTTAATAGTATGGAAACCTGGTAGAGTTACCTATAGCTAGTGAAGAAAATATCACTAGTTTAAAATAGACTTAATAGTATGGAAACAGTGTAGTCTTCACAATATCAATCCCATACGGAGGGTCGTTTAAAATAGACTTAATAGTATGGAAACAGCATTATTATTAGTCGTTCGTATGCTGGGTTTGATTCGTTTAAAATAGACTTAATAGTATGGAAACGATAAAATGATTTGGAAATGATATTAAATAAACATCAATGTTTAAAATAGATTTAATAGTATGGAAACATGATGTCTTCAATTTGTTCTCGTGTTTTTGTATTTGGTTTAAAATAGACTTAATAGTATGGAAACTGTAATGACTATACATTCTTTGGGAATATGAATCTGCAGTTTAAAATAGACTTAATAGTATGGAAACACTACTAACGATACAGAGAATATCACGGATAATGCAAGTTTAAAATAGACTTAATAGTATGGAAACTGGAGAATGATTATCATGTCTGAAGCGATGTATATTAGTTTAAAATAGACTTAATAGTATGGAAACATATATTTCACTGTACAAACATTTAGCCTCCATGTTTCAATTACAATTAACTGAGCTTTTGTAGATCTGTTTTTGTCTTATTGTTTTGGTTAACTGTTAGGGTTTTTTAATCTAGATAATATCTTTTATGAATGAATAATCGTATATTGTCTATTTTGTGTATATTGAATGCTTGTTCGCATACTTTGAAAAAAATCTGTTATATTACTCATTGGTTTGAATCATGCCATTTTTTTATAAATAACTAATTGGTTAATTATCTTCTTTAATATGTTTTATAACCCTTGAAAAAAGTTTATTTTTTATCAAAAGGGTAAAAAAATATATGTTGATAAAAAAGGAAATATTAAAACAAAATATTTCCCATGTGGAAAAGTTTATATAAGTATTACTCTTACTTTACTCTAGGCAATATTTTCTACAGATCTAATTTTTTAGACATCATATGGGAATTACTTTAGCTCCGTATTAACGCGTATATGCAAATGAGGTACCTGTAATGATTCTAGTAAGCTTGGGTCGGAAAAGTTTACTCGTTCTTCTTATCTTTTATCTCGTATTAGTTTATTCATTTTCAGGAGATTTTTGATTATTAATCTATTCAAAACTGCTTATTTTGAATTCAATTAATGCATATTTGCCATTTTTAATCTTAATATGCAATCTGTTTCCAGAGCGTTGGTATCCTTATAATAATATACTTTTTTTTCATTGTTAATGCAATGGTTAAATCATCTATGCATAGTTTTTCAAAGATAAATCCGAATCTTTTTAAAACTGACATCAGTATTCTGCTGATATTGCACCTATAATAGGATATTTTTACTTCTGCTCCAAAGTTCCAACTACACATCTGACAAAATCCTTCTTCTTTTCATTATGAATAGCATGTCCACAGTCAAAATATTCAACTTCCATGCCATCTATCAAGCTTACAACCAGCTCCAAGTCTTCATCCGTCAGTGCACCCTGAATCAGCCCATCTTCACCGATTATGGTATTGGCTTTCATGAATAATGTTTTGCATCTGATGTTTGAAAGCAGTTCTGCAAAGTCAATGCCGCAAGTAAATGTATTGTTGTAAAAGTTTTCCCCAAAGTAGGGATCATAGTCATTCATTCCCCTGAAAGCTTCCAAAAACTTTTTAGGCCAAAATGGAATCTTCAGTGATTTATCTGGATGCTTCTTCCTAAACTTCAGTGCTGATTCACAAGATTTAGTTTTAATCTTTTCCCTTATTTTATCAGGGAAAAAATTCCATGCGTACTGATTTTTAAAGTAATAATAGACAAAGTCATCTTCATCGTCCTGATTAATGAAATTATGACAGCATGTTGAAAGATCTACATAATTATAATATTTCATCCGCCTGTCACCAAAGGCTGAAAACAATGGCGGATCCTCCAGTATCAGGTTATCGCATATGTCACTCTTTGAAGCGATATAGCACGCGATAAGACCGCCGGAAGAGTGACCCAGAACTGAAATCCTTTCATCGCTTTTGGACCTAATGAATTCCACCAAATCCTCCCCCTGACTAATGATGTTATATTTATCAGTGTTGTGAGAACTCTTGCCATGTCCATAACAGTCAACTAGTATTAAATGGAAGCGTTTGGATAAATCCTTTACTACATCATGATAGCTGCTTGAATTAGTGCTTTGGGCATGGATTATCAAGAGTATCGGATTGTCATTATCTGACTCATAATAATTTATTATATTATTGTCCCCAGTTTTATATTGAAAATTTTCTAATTTCATTATCATATCCCCATTAGCTTTTTTTTCTATCGGAAAAATAAGAAAACGATTGAAAAAAATACGTCTCCATAAAAAAATTACAAAACGTTATGATAAAACACAACTTATCATTTTATCCTCCTAATTGGTGATATCTCTATCAATAAAGATATTTAAAGATGATGTTAATTATATAATTTAAGTCTAAACAACATCTTTCAAAAAAAAAGTATATAAAGGAAATATCTATGCTGTCAGATATTTTTCGTTTCCATGTAAGAATTTAATGTATTTGTAGTCAACCCATACTGACCTGACTATTGAAACCAGCTGCAGTGCGGTAGCGAATAGTCCCAGATATATTAATGATACCAGGTTCGGTGCCAATAGTGTAAGGAATATTATCAACAGCCATGGCAGTTCATATACTAATCCTTCCAGTAGCCAGTATCTGTTGTTGGTCATATATCCCATGTAGATATAGCCCAGTCCGTTGATGAAACCAAAGAGGGACACTACAACCCAAAGCGATTTTACGATTATATCAGTAATATTCATATTTTCACCTTAATTAAAGAGGTTATTCCGGGTATTTTTTATCACTGCCCGCATCTCCAATACCGGCAGTTTCAGCGGTTTCTATCTTATTTACTACCATTTGACCATCTAAGGCCATATCATTAAACATTTTTTCCTGATCTTTACGGTCAAGATATTATTGTCTTTTTAATCATATTATCCCAATTAAAAGATTATATTTATAGTATAGTGTTGTTTATTTATTTATTAAATTATAATTTCAGTAGTAAATATAATAATTCTTATATAATACTATTGCTTTTTTATTGATATGTTGAATGTAATGGAATTGTATTCTAATATCCTATCCATTATCCTTTTTTCGAACTTTCCATATTTCCTCATTATCTGGTTATCTTGTATTTTAGATTAATCTTCAGCTATTTGACTTAATGAATTATATTATAACAAACAGATATATCAACTTATAATAAAAAAACTAGTTTAATATAAATGAAAAAATTTTTTAGAAAATGGTAGGGCTGCCCTGAAAAAGGACTTTATAAATATGGAATAAATAAATTGAACAGAGTAAAAATTTCATGATTCTCCCATAAAATTAGCCATAGAAAGAATACTAAAAAAAATAGAAAGATGAAGTAAAGCATATTAACCTTTTTCTTCACCAAAAAATAAAGAAATTCCTTTTAATTATTTATTGCTTAACCGTAAAAGTACTCTTGGATGTTGCTCCTATGTATCTGGCATTGCCGGGATAGGATACTGTTATATTGTTGGTTCCAAGGGTTGTGGCCTTGAATGTATATTTGTATATTCCGTAGGCGTCGGTATTGTTGGTGTATGTTTTTCCGTTGATTGTTATTTTTATTGGGGTGTATCTGAGATTGTTGCCGTTTATGTCTGTGTATTTTCCTGTGATGGTGACTGTGCTGTCTTTTTGGATGTTACCTGGTGAGTTGATGGTTATCTTGGTGGCGGTTTTGTTTACTACGTTGAATGTGGTTTTTGCTGTTGCTCCTATGTATCTGGCATTGCCGGGATAGGATACTGTTATATTGTTGGTTCCAAGGGTTGTGGCCTTGAATGTATATTTGTATATTCCGTAGGCGTCGGTATTGTTGGTGTATGTTTTTCCGTTGATTGTTATTTTTATTGGGGTGTATCTGAGATTGTTGCCGTTTACGTCCGTGAACTTACCTGTTACAGTAATCATATTGTTTACCTGAACCGTACCTGCTGAATTAACAGTAATCTTAGTGGCATTTTTAGCTTGAGCCAAAACTTTAAATGTTACGTTATCAGTTATTGGATGGAATTTAGCATTACCCTTATAAGTTACTGTCACATTGTTTACTCCAATTTTATCCGTTTTATAATTATATGTGAAATCACCATTACCCTCTGTTGTATTGGTATATTCTTTTCCATTAATATTTATTACAACAGGCGTATATCTTAAGGGAGTGTTCCATGATGATAAATTACCTTTTATTGCAACATTATTTCCTAAATTAGTGGTTAAAGGTTTGCAAAGATGAATATACGTTTCATTTTTAGGATTTTCAACATCAAACATGGTATATGCCTGTGTATTTCTGTACTTGGAAGTACCATAATAGTTAACGGTAATATCGTTTACATAGCCGATTTGTACGTTAGCATTGCATTTGTAAACCCCATTATTGTCTGTTGTAACAAATTTACTCTGATAATTATATCCTCCGGAAATTGTAACGTTTACTTTATCATTTTTAATGGGATTGCCCTTTAAATCAGTCAATTTACCTGTGATGCTTAGAATATCACCAATTTTGACATTATTAAAACTATTGACCGTAAGTTTTGTTTCCGTATTTCCATAAAAATTATTCAATAGGTAATATTCAGTAATTGTTGATGCAGCATACTTTGAATTTCCGGCATAAGATTCCTTAAGAGTGATTAATCCATAATTGCTGAAGCTATGAGTAAAGTATCCGTTAGAACCACTTTCACCAGTATTTATTTTATAGGTTTTTCCTTCTACATTAACGCTAATTTCCTCATTTGGCAGTAAATTGAAATATGCATCATATAAGTCTACATGTATTCTATATGTATCCGATGTGATATGATCAAATGTTAATAATGAAGGCCTTGTTGAAATCTTTCCATCTTTTTCTATAATATAAAAGTCAAGATTTTCGAACAAAGCATTATGAAAGTCGGTAGCATTCATAGCAAATTCAATATGATAAAGCCCTGTTTTATCGCCGGGATAGGCTATGTTAAAGTTTCCGGAATCATCTGTAGTCGCATACAATTTTGCTTCCGAATTATGCCCCCCTTCTGTAATTATGTAACTGAATTTGGAATTTGTTATTGGAATTTGTCCTTCGTATGTCAATACCTTTCCTTTGATATTGATGTTTCCATCAACACTTTTTAAAGTATTATTATCAAGGATAACACCAATACTTGTCTTAGGCACTGAAAATTTCATCGTACATGATGATGCGGCATATTGATTATTTCCATTAAAGTAACAGGATAGCTGATTATGACCAACTTTATTAACTTGTAAGTTAATTTTTCCATTATTTTTGGTAACATATGTTTTATTGTTATATATTACACTTATATCATCATTACCTGCATAGCTGTTATCATTATCAGTTATAAATGGTTGTATGATAAACTTAGTATTGTACTTTAAATTATGCATATATAGATAATCATTGTTTTCATCATAAATGCAATAATTTAACGAAGTTTCACTCTTAGCTGCAGATTTCTTATCAACCACAGCATTCTTATTCAAACTCCCATTGTTGTCTTTTTCATTAATATCTTCTCTTGTATTATCAATCATGGTATTTGCATTATTCACCTCAGCAGATAATGTATTGTCATCGGTACCGTTAGTATCACTTGCACTAACTGCACTTAATCCCATAATTAATATAACTAATGCTAAGAAGAGATAAGCATATCTTTCTTTCATTTAATCACCAGTCAATTATTGAATTTTAATTTCATAAACAAAAAGAATATCAGTTTAAATATCCAATTTGAATAAATATATTATGTAATTTAGATATATTAATTTTTTGGGCATTCTAGAAAACCTATAATTTTTTTATTTCGTGCAAAAAAATCAGACCGAAATTCTTATTTTTTAAAAAAATTAATTCATAAGAGAAATAAAGAATATAAATGCGATTTAAAACATATAAGATAAATTACATAATATTATTTATAAAAAAGTTAACAATGAAGAATAAGTATTTATAATGAAATATAATAGATATTTTATGCAAAAAGGAAATATCTATTCTATAATAATTATTTGAATTCAAGACGACTTAACTTTTCGATTTTGGAGTATCAAAAGATAAAACTCCTTCTTTACTTCAATTATCAAAATTAAAAAAGTGAATTTAACAGGTAATGTGATGTTAGATTTTATTTTATAGCATATAACTATGTAAAATTAAATTTAATAAGTATTCATCAATTTATTCTAAATAAAAATATATTTTCCTTAGTTATTTCAATTTTAGCATATAAAATATATATTAAATATGATTGTAGGAACATAATAAACAATCTATCAGTATCTGACAAATTATGAAAGATTAAACCTTAAAACAATTCCACATTATATTACTATTATATTACTATTGAAAAATTCTTCAAAAAGTATTGTTGAAAAATTAAAATAAATTGACTCAATATTATTACAACATTTTTCAGTTTCTTAATTTTATTTTAGTTTAGACTGAACGGATTCACTAATTCATACTCCGATCTCATTACAACAACAGAACTAAAAAGAAAAAACGACGTAGCTATATTAAAAATCATATAACAGTAGACTCAGAATATGGTTCATATTTTTCAAGGGGAAACTTTTTATTAATTATCACCATGATACCATATTGTTATATTCATGTTTTATCATCTATTTTCTTTATTAGGTGTATTATTTCCGGTCATCAATTATTCTTAGCCACGCATCTGGGTTTTTTTTTGGCTGGTGAATTCGAGGACATATCCTGTATTAGCCATGTGTGCTTCGTCAAAGATATAGTTTCCAGTCAATATTTTCTCTTTGTTCACCATATCTGTATTCCGAATTGAATTGATCTATTTTCATTTATAGTTGTCATAATTTATTCATGCCTCTAATCTTATACATTTGAAGAATAATTTATTAAGTCTATTAACTATATCTTAACCAACACAATTAATATACTCTATAATTTCTCCTATTTATATAAAGGTTTTTAATGTTATTAATTTCTAATTAATCAAATATTTCAAAAAAAAAAGATGAAAAAGGAAATATCTAAGCTGGCAGATATTTTTCATTGTTGTGTAAGAATTTAATATATTTGTAGTCAACCCAGAATGATCTGATTATTGATACTAATTGTAGTACTGTAGCGAATAATCCAAGATATATGAATGATATAATGTCCGGTGCCAGTACTGTAAAGAGTAATATCAGTAGCCATGGTAATTCATATATAACTCCTTCCAGTAGCCAGTATCTGTTATTGGTTATGTATCCCATATAGATAAAACCCAGTCCGTTTATAAAAGTAAAAAAGGAAGGTATAACCCATAACGATTTGGTAATTATGTCTATAAAATTCATTTTTTCACCTTATTGTAAATGATTATTCCAGGTATTTTTTATCTTCAGAGATTTTTCCTTCAATACTTGCTGTTTCAGCTGTTTCTATCTTATTTACTACCCTTTGACCATCTATGGCCATATCATTAAACATTTTTATGGTTTCTTTCATTTTTGGTAGTGCTTCCTGTTTGTATGTGCTTACATCTTCAACTGCTGCAATTGCTTCCTTGAATGAATTCTTTAGTATCTCAGGTGAAATCATGGTTTCGGCACTTGTTTTCTGTATTTCATTTCCCTGTTGACGTAGGATTCGTGAAGTTGAATCTATTATTTCTCCTGTTGTATTGTTAAGTAGGTTAATCTTATCAATTACAACTTTCTGGTCATATAATGCACTTGCAACCATTACTCCTGTTCTTAAGGCTGTGATGGTAACGTTCTTTGCACGGTTTACTCCCCGAATCAATTCCTTGTTGTTTCGTCTTATAACGTTTAATGAGATGATTCCCTGTTGGTTGATTACTATCATCTGTTGTAAATCCATTACTCTTTGACGTAAAGGAAAGAGTATTTCCTCCTTGACAATTGCTACTTTTTCTTCCTTTACTCCATTCATTTCTGCCTTTTCAATTTCTGATTCTATATAATCATCCATCATTTTACCTAATTCTATGTCGGCCATTAATTTATCGGTAGCTTCACGTAGTGTTGCTTCTTCCTGAAGCAGTGTTACGTTATCGTTCTGCAGTACTTTGCTGCTGTTGTCTAATGATTGGATGATGTTGTCTATGGCAGTTTCAGCTTTCTGGTATTTGTTGAAGTATTTTTTAACCGGATCCTGTATCTTTCCGAAGAAACTTTTTTTACCGAATTTTACCTGTGCTGGATCTAAATCCTTTAATTGCTGATTCAGTTCGGACAGTTTTTCTCCTATATTGTTTGCATCTTCTCCACCCTGTGCAAATTCCACAAATCTGGTGCTTAACAGTTCGTTTGTTTCTGCTGATTTGGACATATCCAATAGTCCAAAATTATCTAATGGTTTAATTATTTTCTCTCTTTCTATCGGATTATATAAATCTGATTGAAAGATTGCATCTGCATTTGATTTAGCTTGTGTTTTAAGTGAAGAGTTCTGTAACTTTTTTTCTTCTTCTTTGAAAGTATTGTTTATTTCATCCTTTATTCCATCTACATCTAATGAAAAGTCAGCCATTTTTCTCAACTCTTTTATATTTTAATCATATAGACTAACCGAATCTATTAATCTATCCATTTCTTCTATTATGTTTTTAATTTCTTCATCTGAACTATTGTCCTTGGATAAGTTTTCCAGCAATTCCCTTGTCAAATTATCCAACTGATTTATAAGTATTTTCAGTGTCCTTATTCTTGCCTTGATCTGTTCTTCCATATCCTGTGAATAGTCCTTCGAATATCTTACCAAGTCTATTGCGGTATTATAT
>SUTG01000043.1 GCA_015063035.1 Methanobrevibacter olleyae | reverse complement strand
AGGCCTTATCAGTGGCATTGGTGTTGGCAGTTTAGCTACTGCTTGCTTATTTGCTCTACCTGTTCTTTTCATTAGTATAGAACCTGTTGGTGAACCTGACGGTTATGTTGAAAACTATTGGGATTGGAATTATCCATCTCATGATGACCCATATGTAGTTTATCCGGATAATGTGGTACAAGTAAAAAATAATAAACGATATACTGAAGATAAATATGAATTATATAATAGTATTTCAAATGAACTGAATTTTTTCCATTGGGGTAATTCTGTACCCTCTGGAGATAATGGAGGAAATGGATCAATTTTTAAAACTATTCTTATTATAACCACTATCCCCTATATTTGGGGAACATATTATATTGGTGAAAAAGTTTTGAAGGGGTTAACTTCAGAACATAAGATAAAATATATCAAACTAGAATTTAATGAGAGAACTAATAAAACAGAAGTAATTATTTATTATTGATGGTGTTAGTCATGTTTTTTATTTTTAAATATTCATTATTATTTTTTGGTGAATTGTTTTATATTCTGAAGTTTTATAAGTATTCTTTGCACTGTTATCAATTAGTTTATGATAATGATCCTAATGATTTGGAATGCTTGGAAAAAATGATATCCTGTTGTGGTTATTTAGGTAATTATGATTTAGTTATCAAATATTCAAATAGATATTTGGAAATTGATGAAAATAACTTTAATGTTTATTATTATAAGGCTCAAGCTTTATTTATCTTTGAGAAATATGATGATGCTTTAAAATATTATGATATGGCTTTAAATATTGATCCGGATAATGTTTTTGGTCTAATGGGGAAGGCAGATGTTTTATTTAAATTGGGTGAAAGTAATTTGTTTTTAGAGTGCAGCCAAAAAATTCTATCAAGGAATCCCCATAATTTTCATATTTTATATAAAATTTCTAATTTATACTTTAAAGAGAATGAATTGGATTTAGCCTTAAATTATGTTAATGATTGTTTAGATATTGAAAATAAAAATTTTCATGCTTTATTTTTAAAATCTAAAATTTTGGCTAAACAAAATTTATTTGATGACTCATTGCAGGTGTTAAATACTTTGATATATTATTATCCTAAAAATATTGATGCATTGTTTTTCAAGACTCTAGTTTTAATGGATATGGGAGACTTTTTTGAAGCAAAAATATGTGTTGATTATATTTTAAAATTAGATGGTGATTTTGAGGATGCTTTAGAGATTAAGCATATTTTAGAGGAGCATTAATTTTTAAGAAGGTGTTTATATAACTAGGCGTTTTATCATTTCTTGGTTTATTTTCTGTACAATAGTGGGATTACTTTTAGCAATATTAGATTTTTATTTAATATAATTTATTCATAAAATAGGTAATGATTTTTGCTTTTAAACTTATGATTGGGGACATTAGGCTGTTACATACTCAGAACTTGGAGATTTTTGACACATTCTGTTATTCTAATCAGCAGACTGATTGGGCTTATGATTTAGGATCTGAACTGTTGAATAATTTTGGCCCTATTTGGGATTATTTATGCAGTAATTGGGATTTGCCTAACTTGAGTTTGCCTGCAACCAATTTTCTTAAATCTGCTAATCTCTTTTTAGGATTTGGCAGCCTTTTTGTTGTTGAAGTTGCTGAATTAACCGGAACTTTAACTGGTATTGGAGGCCTTATCAGTGGCATTGGTGTTGGCAGTTTAGCTACTGCTTGCTTATTTGCTCTACCTGTTCTTTTCATTAGTATAGAACCTGTTGGTGAACCTGACGGTTATGTTGAAAACTATTGGGATTGGCATTATCCCTCTCATGATGACCCATATGTAGATTATCCTGATAATGTGGTACAAATACAGAAAAGTACTGGGAATTATGATACTTATAAAAGACCTAATTATCCTATAGATTTTACTCGCCAAGCCCCTAATTATTTTTCAGGAATTTCTATGGGTTTTGAAATATCAAATAGCGGACCTGATGATGAAAATAGTCCATTAGTAATTAAAATTGCTGCAGGGGCATTGATAAGTCTGTTACTTTCCCCAGGAGGTTTATTTGTTGCAAGCGGCATTAAAAACCATTTAAATTTCGAACTAGAATACGATAAGGAAGATGATCAGTTAACAATTGCAGTTTTAGACTATAAATGGAGTATTAATAATGATTAATTTGTTAAAACTTAAAATCTTATCTTCAAAAATGAGAAAATTTTTAGAAAAAAAAGAATACAGGAAAACTATTGAGTTTGCTAATGAAATACTTGAATCAGATGAGAAAAATTTATTTGCTTTGAAATGTAAATCTGATGCACTACGTCAACTAGGTGATTTTAATGGTTCATTAGAATGTGCAAATATAATTGTTGATTTAGAACCAACATCTTTTAATTTAGCAAACCAAGCCGTGCTATTATGGTTTTTAGATGATGTTGAAGGATCATTTGAAATTTTAGATTATATTTTAATGAATTTTGATGATTATAATGATGCATTTAACAATAAGTCCATTTTTTTATGTGAACTTGAAAGATTTGATGAAGTTATTGAATTGTGTGATTATATTTTAGAAAAGAATCCAAATTTTCTTAATGCATTGTGTATGAAATCAACAGCACATTATAAAATGGGAGATTTTTCATCTTCATTAGAATTCATCAATAAGGCATTAGAAATTGACAATAAAAATGAATGGTGTATAAACTTTAAAAATGAAATCTTAGAGAAGATGGAAAATTAATGTGTTTTAGGTGGTATCATGAAATTAAATTCATTATTAAATATTTATGATTTTATTGAAATCGATAATAATGGTAATTTTTCTATAAATTGGAAAAACTTATTTTTTGCTACCATATTTACTTTTATTATTATCACTATCTTTTTAACATTGTTATTTTTAGCATATGAAAATATTTTTCCTAATGAAACCGTTTATATTATTCACTGGGAATCTAATGACACTTACTATAATATAAATTTTAATGCGAATCCTAATCATTTAGGAAATAATTTTATAAAGGATTCTTACATTTCTTCATCAGAATTAGGGTATAATCACACCGTTATTCCGTTAAATCAGGATAATAAGTTAAAATATAAAGTTAAGGTTCCAAGTAATGTTACACATTTTGTTTTGAATATATGTTTTGAGGGTTATTTTCCGATTCCTCCTAAATATATTAAGATAGATGTTACTAGAACTTAATTAATTAAAAAATATTGTTTTTTCATAGTTTTAGAGGGGGTGCTGGTTATTTATTGTAATGATTTGGTTGCTGATGGTGCTGACTAAAGAGTGCACTATTGAACTTTCATATTTAAGTTAAAGGAATGATAGATATGTTTAAAAAATTAAAAAATAGGAATCATTTTTCAAAAATGAAAGATTTTTATGAAAGTAATGATTTTGAAAACACTTTAAAATATGCTGATTTAATATTAAATCATGATGAAGAGAATGTTGAAGTTTTAAAATATAAATATAACGCTTTATCAAATTTAAAACTTTATAATGATGCATTAATTTGTATTAATAGGATAATTGATTTAAATCCATCATGTATTGCATCAATTAATAAAGGAACAACTTTATGTTTTTTAGGAATATATGAAGATGGTTTTAAAATTTTTGACAATGCAATAAAAAATTGTCCAGAATATGAAATTGCTTTTTTAAACAAAGGAAATTTTTTATATGATATGGGGAGATTTGAGGAATTATTAAAATTGGCTAATTGGGTTTTAGAATTATATCCTAATTGTTCTACTGCTTATGATATTAAGTCATTAGTTTATATAAAAAAAGGCGATTTGGAGTCTGCATTGAAATTTAATGAATATGCATTATACTATGATTCAGAGAATAATGTAGCTAGAGAACGAAAAGAGTATATTTTAGAAAAAATTGGTGGGAAAGTTATTTAATTTTTTGGAGCATTTATGAATTTGGACGTTTTGTTTACAAATTTTCAATTCATTAAAAAGATTTTTATGGTAATTATAAATTGATGGATAAAAAATAATTTTAAATCATTTCTTTTTTTATTTTAGAATTTAATTGATTATAATAACCATTTTTTAATTTTTCACATCTATTCTAATTTTATTCTTCATTTTAATACTATAATAGTCTTGAAATTTGGATTGTTCAAAAACGAAAATATTAAATATGATGGTAATGTATAAAGTATTTATGATTTTGAATAATTTGCAAAATTGAATTTTTCAAGTTATTTTATTAGATTTTATAAAAATTAATTTTTATAGAATTCTATTTTTCATATGCTTTTTGATTTGGAAAAGCTTTAAGTAATTTTATTATTAATTTTTATTTAATTTTATTTAATTTTTATTTATTATGTGATAACATGCATGAAGTGATTATTTCAGAAAAACCGAAATCTGCTGAGAAGATAGCAAAGGCTCTCTCTTCAAAAGCCCAAAAGAAGAAGTATGGTAGGAAGATAAGCTATTGGGAATTTGAGGAAAACGGCAAAAGAACCACTGTTTTGTCTGCAGTAGGCCACTTGTACTCTTTGACATCAGCTACTTCAAGAGACAGGTTAGGTTTTGATTTAAAATGGGTTCCGGCATATGAGGTTGAAAAGAATAGCGGATATGTTAGGGATTATGTTTATGCTATTAAGAAACTCTCTAAAGATGCAGATAAATTTGTTCATGCTTGCGATTACGATGTAGAAGGAACATTGATTGGGTATAATGCATTGAAATATGCTTGCGGTAACAATGCTGAAGCGAAAGCATCCCGTATGAAATTTTCCACATTGACCAAAAAGGACATTGTTGATGCATATGACCATATGATTGATATTGACCTGCACCAAGTGGATAGCGGTATTGCAAGGCATATGCTAGACTATTACTTTGGTATGAACATCTCTTCAGCTTTAATGAAAGCGGTCAGAACTTCCTCTTCAAGTCGCATAAGCTTATCTGCAGGACGTGTGCAAACTCCTACATTATCCATTTTGGTGGATAGGGAAAAGGAGATACAGTCATTCATTCCAGAACCTTACTGGCAAATCAAGGCCAAATCTGATTTTGACATTATAGCAAATCATGTTGAAGATAAGATCTTTGATGAGGAAAGGGCTAAAAGAATATTTGATGAATGTCAAGGTGCTGATGCAACTGTAACTGATGTGAATGTAAAGGAAACAATCAGAAAACCTCCTATTCCATTCAATTTAGGCGGTTTGCAATCTGAAGCACACATTGTATTCGGATTTTCCCCTAAAAGGACTCAAGTTGCAGCTCAAAACCTATACGTCGGAGGATACACTTCCTATCCACGTACCTCATCCCAAAAGCTCCCTGAATCATTAGGATTTAAGGAGATTTTTGCAGGTCTTCTTAAGGATGAAGAGTTTAAAAAGCATATTGCTGACTTGCCTGCAAAATTAAAGCCAAACGAAGGTAAGAAAGAGGATGCAGCACACCCCGCTATTCACCCAACTGGAGTATTGCCATCTAACTTGTCTCCAGATGAGGAAAAGATCTATCGCTTGATTGTTTATAGATTCATAAGCGTCTTCAGTGAGGATTCCAAATTGGAAACCATGAAAGTTGACTTGAATGTCAACAATGAGGAATTTGTCTTTTCAAGAAAAAGGGTTTCTCACGAAGGTTGGCTAAAGCATTATCCATTTAAGAAACAGGAAGCTGATGAGTTCCCTCCACTTAAAAAAGGGGATTTCCTAAAGATTCATGAAATCATTTCAGAGGAAAAGGAAACAAAGCCTCCTGCAAGATACAATGAAGCGTCTCTCATCAAGGAATTAGAAAAAAGAGAGCTTGGTACAAAGGCTACTCGTGCAGATATCATTGCAAAGCTCTATGATAGAAAGTATATCGATGGCAAAAAGATTGAAGTCAAGCCATTAGGTGTTCATATCATCGATACATTGAAGCAATACTGTAAGAACTTAACCAGCGAAGAGTTGACCCGTGAATTTGAAAGGGAACTCGATTGCTTATCCGCTGATAAGATTACAAAAGAGGAAATTCTTGCAAATGGTGAAAAGGAAGTCAGATCAATCCTTAAGGATATTAATAACAACCAAAAGGAAATTGGTTCAAAGCTTTATGAATCCTATCAGGAATCCAATGTAGTTGGTGAATGTTCCTGTGGCGGTAAACTGCTTAAAAAGTATTCAAGAAGGAATAAGCAAACATTTATCGGATGTTCCAATTTCCCTCAATGCAGAAACACTTACTCACTTCCTAAAGGTGCAAATATATTGAAATCAACTTGTCCAACCTGTGGATTGCCTATGATTTCAATCAAGAGAAAAGGCCAAAAGGGAAGGGAACATGTTTGCCTTGATCCAAATTGCGGTAAGGAAGTAAGCAAAAGGCGCGCTCCAGAAGTCGTCGGAAAATGTCCTGAATGTGGCAGAGACTTGTTGAAACGGTCCGGAAGATTTGGTGAATTTGTCGGATGCAGTGGTTTCCCACAATGTAGGTTCAGTTGCCAATTGAAGGATTTAGACAAGGTATTGCAAGAAAAATCAGAAGAATTAAGTAAATAATCAGAGGATTGTTTATAAAAATTTTTCATTTTCTTTTTTTTCAATGTTTTGTTTTTTTAATCAATTTTTTCTATTTTTTTATTTTTTTTAGGATAGTTCTAATTTATTTTTTTTATTTTTTTTATTTTCCAGTTTCTATTTTTTTATTTTTTTAGGATAGTTCTAATTTATTTTTTTTATTTTTTTTAGGATAGTTCTAATTTATTTTTTTATTTTTTTATTTTTCAATGTCTATTTTTTTATTTTTCAACCAATAATTTTATTCGCATATATTCAAATGTTCATTGGATTTGTTTTTCCTTTATATAGCATATTAGAAAATTATATATGTATATAAGATGTATATTTAATTATTATTAAATTTAAATTGATTTTTATTAACATTGGTTTAATAATAATTTTATCAAATATTAAGTTTAATAATTTTAATTCAAAATAATTATTTGCAATATATTTTAAAATATATTTAATAATTTGTTTTACAAGTCGTATTACGTTGTTTTATGAAAATGAGATAATTTAAGCGCTTTTATCTTTCATGGATGATGAAATATTGACTATAAATATATATTCGAATATTAATTTGTAAAATGTACGAGGATTTTTTATGGAAAATCAGAAAGTTAAAACAATATTAAAATCTGTGGTTATCATAGCAATATTGTTTGTTTTGGTTTTTGGTCTTAGGGCTCAAGCTGCTGATATTGGCGGAGTTCCAAATGAAATTAAAGCAAATTATATGGATGCTGATGGTCTTCCTTATTTCAGTGAAATGGACTCATACTTTAACTTAAGGATGACTCAAGATTATATGGATCATGGATATTTTGGTGATACTTTAGTAAATGGTTCTGGTTGGGATATGCATTCATACTATCCATCAGGAAGGGACGTAGGGTCCTATCAGCCGATGATTGCGTATGTTACATCATTCCTTTATGGAATAGTAAACATGTTTCAGGACATGTCCCTTAAGGAAGTTGCATTTTGGACTGGTGCATTCATCTCTTCATTTGCGGTAATTCCTGTTTACATATTCACAAGAAGAATCACTAATGATTATGGGGCAATTGCAGCTACTTTACTTGTGGCTTTAGGTCCTAACTACATTGGACACACATTTGCAGGATTTTTCGATACAGATATGTTCAACGTAACCTTGCCTTTATTCTTTATACTCTTCTTTATTGAAGCGGTTAAAAGCGATAAATTGGTTCATAGGGTAATATTTGCAATTTTATCTGTCATTTCTATTGGTATCTATTCCCTTTCATGGAGTGGGTATATGTTTTACCCTGCAGTAATGATAATTGTGATGATAGTGTTCTTTGTATTATGCTTCTATCTGGACATTGATGTATTGGAACCATTTAAGAATTACAGTAATAAGTTAAACTGGTTGATTAATCAAAAAGAATTGTTCTCAGTAGCTCTAATTATCGTTTTAGGTGCTGTTAGCTTATTGTTCACTGTTGGAATTGGCGGTATACTGGACGCTATATCCGGCCTTACTGGAGGGTTCTCACTTTTATCTACATCACATGATGTATGGCCTAACGTATTTGTTTCCGTTGCAGAGATGCAAAAGCCTAACCTTTTATATGGAGGTCTTCCAGGAGCATTTTTAGCCAGCACTAATGGTATTATAAATGGGGTTGGCGGAATAGTTGCTTTCTTTGGTGTTTTATTGGTCTTATTTACCTTTGTTCAAAGAACACTCAGATTAAGGTCTGTAAAGGTTAAAGGCGATTCATCAAAACCGCATAAATCTAAACGTAAAGCCACTTCTGTAAGAAAGGAACAAGACAGATTCAGAATTTCCCTTAAAGACATTGGCTCTTTCGGTTCAACTGATGAAATCAATAAAAGCAAACGTTTAAATGTGCTTTACTTAAGCTTATTCCTTGTATGGATTCTTGCATCTGCAGCAGCAGTAACTCAAGGTACAAGGTTTATTCAGGTATTGGTTGTTCCAATGGGTATCTGTGCAGGTATTTTTGTAGGTTATGCTGTTGATTATGTCAAGGCGAATATTGATGATGACAGAACCTTGTTCTTGATAGCTATTGTATGTTCATTCTTGATTGCATTCCCAATTAGTCAAATAGGTTATGCTGTTGACAATGCTTTAATGATAGGTTCAATCGTATTTGTTGCTCTTGTGGTTATTTCTGGAGTATTCATATATCTTAGAAAATCCATTAGGGATTCAGATGTGTCCCTTAAGAAGGCATTGGTTGTTGTATTGATTACTTTAGCTTTAGTGTCTCCAACTGTTTGTGCCGCTTACCAGACCACTTCTCTTACAGTTCCTGGTTCAACTGACCCTATGTGGAATGCTATGGATTATGTTAAGGAAAACACTACTAATGACACAGTTATCATCTCCTGGTGGGACTACGGTTACCTATTCCAAATTGCATCTGACCATCCAACTTCTTTCGATGGGGGTTCTCAGTCAGGGGACCGTGCATACTGGGTAGGTAAAGCATTGACTACTTCAGATTTCGCCCAATCTAAAGGAATCCTGCAGATGTTGGGTACTACCGGTAGCAATGCCTCTGATTTGTTATGCAATTACACAGGAAGCAATGTAACTGCAGTTGACGCATTGGACAAAACCTTAGGCATGAGTAGGGAAAATGCTAAATCAACTTTAGTCAAAGACTATAATTTAACTGAAAGCCAAGCAAGTGCTGTTGTAAAACAGTCACACCCATCCAATCCGAATAATGTTGCATTTGTTTTAAGTTCAGACATGATTCAAAAAGCTGGATGGTGGTCATACTTCGGTTCATGGAACTTTGATACATTAAACAGTACAAACTATCAATATTATCTGGCTCCAAAATATGTTACAATCAAGCCTAACTCTCAAGGCACCATTACAGTTTTAAATGAAAGCAATGTTTTATACAATGCTAATGTCAAAAGAGGATCTAATGGTACTAACCAAACCACTGCTCAAATGACTGCTGTTTGGGCTAACAATGGAAGTAAAGTTGACTTAAACGGTACTGAATATAATCCTCTCAAAGCAAGTAATCTTATTGCTATTGAAGATGGCTACCTTACTGTAAACAAGACCTTGGATAAAAACGGAAATTATACATTATACCTTTTAAGTTCCGGTGATGAGTACACTGCCATGTTGATGGATAATGAACTTAAAGACTCTGTCTTTACCAGATTATTCTTCTTAGGCGGTATAGGTCAAGATACCTTTACAATAAGTGACATGCAGGATGGAGTTGCTACTTGGACCATCAATAATGGGGCTTCAAGTTCTGATGACGCAGATTCTAATGCATAGAGACATAACGTTTAGTTATGTTTAAAATTTAAAATGGAGTTAAGATTATAATAAAAACTGTCCATTAGTTTTTCTTATAATTCTTTAACTTTTTTCTTTTTTTTAATTCATTCTTCTTTTCAATGCTACTTTCTTATTTTATTGGATATTTCATATGTTAATTTGTTCTGTCTTTTTTGATGTTGGTTTCTTATTTTACCGCATATTTTATATGTTAAAAATACAAAATTTATATTATAATAAAATATTTGCATTTTTCAATTTTTCAAATCATGAAAATTGATTCGTATCTTATTTCAAATTAATTCTTATTTCGTAATAAATTATTATTGGGGAGTTTATGTCTATAGAAGAAAAAATAAAAGCTATTGAAGAGGAAATTCAAAAGACACCTTATAATAAAGCTACTTCTCACCATATAGGTAAATTAAAGGCTAAGATTTCCAAGCTTAAGGAAGAACAGATTAAAAGAAGTAGTGGTGGATCCAAAGGTGAAGGGTTCCACATTAAAAAGAGCGGGGATGCTACAGCAGTTTTGGTAGGTTTCCCATCTGTAGGTAAATCTACATTGCTTAATGAATTGACCAATGCTGAAAGTAAGGTTGGAGCTTATCAATTCACTACTTTAGAGATTATTCCTGGGGTTATGGAATATAATAATGCTCAAATTCAAATTTTTGATATTCCTGGAATCATCACTGGTGCTGCTGGAGGTAAAGGTAGAGGTAAAGAGATCCTATCAGTTGCAAGAACTGCAGACCTGATTATAGTGGTATTGGATACACTTAATCCGCAGCATTTGAATGTTATCTTAAAAGAGCTTGATAATGTAGGTGTAAGGCCAAATCAAACCAAGCCGGATGTTAAAATCAAAAAGACACGTAAAGGCGGAGTCAATGTTTCCACAACCGTTCCTTTAACCTATTTGGATGAGAAAACCATCAGGTCAATCATCAATGAGTATGGAATACACAATGCAGATGTCTTGTTTAGGGATGATGTTACCATTGACCAGTTCATTGATGTTATTGAAGACAACAAGTCATATGTTCCTATGATGATCCTATTGAATAAGGTGGATTTGGTTGACCTTGATTATCTAAAGGAGCTTCAAAAGGAAATTCCTGAATTCATACCTATTTCAGCAGATAAGAAACTCAATATTGATGCACTTAAAGAGGAAATATTCGACCGTGTAGATTTGATTAGGGTTTATCTAAAGCCACAAGGCAGAAAAGCGGACATGGAAGACCCATTGGTTATAAGAAGGGGCTCTACAGTCATTGATGCATGTGAAAAACTTCATAGGGAATTCGTTAAAAACTTCCGTCATGCTAAGATTTGGGGAACTTCAGTTAAATTCCCAGGCCAAAAGGTAGGTCCTGACCATGTCTTGGAAGACGAGGATGTTTTACGTATAATTCTCAAAAAATAATATTGCAGTGTTTAGCATGTCTATTTTAAATGAATCTGATATAGATGAATCTATTTTGAATGGTCTGTCAAAGGATACAGTTATTTTCATTTCAGGCACTCCTTGCACTGGCAAAACAACTGTTGCAAGTGCCTTGAACGATTACCTGTCCTGCAATGGATTTCATTCAAGACTCATTAAGGTAAATGATTTTGCGATTGAAAATGACTTGGTTTTAGGTGAAGATCCCGATAAGCTTTATAAAGTCATTGACATTGATGGCTTAAACGAATCTTTGAATGAGGAAATCGATAAAAGCAGCGATTGTGTCTTAATAGTGGAGGGTCATTTATCTCATCTTTGTGAAGGTGCAGATAAAATGATTGTTCTTCGTTTAAACCCATCAATCCTTAAAGATAGGCTTGAAGAAAGGAATTATGGAGAGTCTAAGATTCAGGAAAACCTTGAAGCTGAAGCCTTGGCTGTTTGCTCAGCAGAAGCTTATGGAATATATGGAGAAAAAACCAATGAAATAGATGCTAGCGACAAGTCTGTTGAGGAGATTCGAGATTTGATAATAGCTATTGCATCTGATAAAATGGAATGTCCTGTCGGTTCAATTGATTTCATGGAATGGCTTTTGGATTAGATATTGCAATAAGCGAAATTTTACTTTTTTAATAAATTTTATTATTTATTATTTATAAAATAGATTTACTTTTTTTTATAAATTTTTTATATAATATATTATATAATAGAAAACCTTTTTATATAATAAAAAACATATCTTATCTTAATATTCCTCTTGTACTATTATATTATAGGAATATTTATTTAATTGCTTTATTTTTATATTGCTTTAAATCTGATTTCTCATCAAAATCCACTTTTATTTAAGCAATAAATTATTTTAAAGAGATTATACTGTGTATGAGAGGAGTATCTATGGCTAGAGGAAAAAAACCTGATTGGATGATTGAAATAGCTCAAGAAAGGATGGATATTCTTTTTAATCGTGCAGAAAAGGAATATGAAGAGCATCCTGAAAGATCTCATCGTTATGTTGAGCTTGCTCGAAAGATTTCCAAAAAGTACAATGCAAAGATTCCTATAGTCTGGGGACGAAGATACTGTAAAAATTGTTACAAGTTTTTGGTTCCCGGTCACAACTGCGCTGTCCGGCTAATTAATAATGAAATTAATATTTTTTGTGGCGAGTGTGGCCATATCATGAAAATTCCTTACATCAGGGAAAAAAAGTTAAAAAGGAGAGCTAAAATTGACTCTTACACTTTCAAAAAAAGAGATTATGAATGAAGCTCGTTCCGCTATGACAATAAATATTGGAAAAGCTGGTGTTAATGACAATGTTATTGAAGAGATTAAACGTCAGTTAAAATCCAATCCTATTATTAAATTACGTTTTGCTAAAAATGTAGCAAGAAATAAAGATGATTTAATAAGCAACATTGTTGAAGGCACTAAATCCCAACTTATTGACGTTAGAGGAAATGTTGCTGTTATTTATAAAAAGCAATCCAATTAGATTATTCGCTTAGAGTTACAGACACCAGTCTTAGGTGAGTGAGAAAATTGGATTAGAACATATTAATTGGAGAAAATTATATGACAACTGTATTTGATGTTCCTGCAGAGTTATTAATTAATACTGTTGCAGATGAATTTAGAGATAATAATGATAAAATTGTTGCCCCTGAATGGACAAAACTTGTTAAAACTGGTGTTCACAAAGAAAGAAAACCAGAAAACATCGACTGGTGGTATGTAAGATGCGCTTCTATCTTAAGAAGAGTTTATATTGATGGACCAGTTGGAGTAAGAAGTTTAAGAACCTTCTACGGTGGTAAAAAAGACAGAGGAGTTAACCCTGAAAAATTCAGAAAAGGTAGTGGCTCTATTGTAAGAGTAGCTCTACATCAATTAGAAGATGCAGGTTACGTAGAAAAAGTCGATGCTGGAAGAATTATTACTCCAGAAGGTAGATCTTTCTTAGATAATACTTCTGCTGAATTAATTAAAGATATTCCAGAACTTTCAAAATATTAGGTAGAATTAATTAGAATTGATCATGGAATATTTTTGATGATTATTAAATGATTGATTCAATGAAAAATATTTAAATTAATGGGGTTTTTATTATGAGTGAACTTGATGAGATACGCAAAAGACGTATGGCTGAATTACAACAGCAAGCAGCTATGAATGCTGACCCACAGCAATTGGCTCAGCAACAAATGCTAGAGCAACAAGCGGCTCAACAAAAACAAGCAGAGATGGAAGCTCAGTTAAAGCAAGCTATGAAACAGATTTTGACTCCTGAAGCTCGTGGAAGATTAGATAATCTTAGATTAACTAAACCTGAACTCGTTCAAAATATTGAAATCCAATTGCTTCAATCAGCTCAAGCAGGTTCTCTTAGAGGAAAAGTAACTGATGAACAGCTTAAAGTTTTACTTAAAAATCTCATGGGTCAAAAAAGAGAAATCCACATTACAAGAAGGTAATTGGATAGTGATTTGGTAAAATGAAAGCTTGTGTTCTTTATAGCGGTGGCAAAGACAGTTCATTGATGGGAATTATCCTTGACAAATTAGGTTTTGATGTTGAACTTGTTACTGCTAACTTCGGCGTTTATGATTCATTTCATCCAGCTCAAAAATCTGCAGAGTCCATTGGCTTAAAGCATAAGGTTTTGAATTTGGACATTTCCATTTTGGAAAAAGCTGTGGATATGATTATGGAAGATGGATTTCCTAATGATGGAATAAAGTATCTTCATGAAGCTGTTGTTGAGGAACTTGCAAATCATTACGAGCTTGTTGCTGATGGCACAAGAAGGGATGACAAGACTCCTAAGCTCAACAGAAATCAAATCAGAAGCCTAGAAGACAGAAAGGATATTCAATACATGAATCTTGATAGTTTCGGCTACAAGACCATTAAATATCTTGTGGATAATCTTTTTGAATTGAAGCATGAAAAGAGCAACAAGGATACCAGTTCAGATTATGAGGTTGAAATTCGCTTATTGATTGATAAGAAAGGAGGAAATTCCTCAGATATTTTCCCAGAACATTATCAGACTAATGTTATTGGGCTAAAGAAGTGAATCAAAGGGGATTTAAGTTGTAATCAATGATTTAAGTTGTTATCAAGGACCATTAAAAACTAATTAAATTATTTTTCAATATCAAATTTATTATATTCGCGGTGAAAAAATGAGTAGAAATAAACCATTAGCTAAAAAATTAAGAATGGCTAAAGCTAATAAACAAAACAGAAGAATCCCTATTTGGGCTTATTCTAAAACTCAACGTAAATTAAGATACAGACCTAAACCTAGACATTGGAGAAGAAATGATCTTAAAATATAGGGGTGTTTAATATGGCAGAAGAATTAGAAAGAACTTATGTTATTCCACTTAGAAAAGTTAAAAACGTTAAAAGAACTATCAGAGCTCCTAGAGCTATCAGAGAAGTTCAAAACTTTTTAATGAAACATATGAAAGCGGAAGAAGTTAAACTTGATGCTTCTATTAATGAATTTATTTGGGAAAGGGGAATTCAAAAAATTCCATCTAAAGTAAAAGTAAACGCTGTAAAAGATGAGGAAGGTGTTGTTAAAGCAACTTTAGCAGAAAACTAATTTTGCTATGACTATATTTAATCATCTTTTCAATCTATTAAAAAATATTTTTAAAAATATTTGACATCAATTTCAAATGTTTTTAAATGAGATATTTCAAATTAAAATTTATATAAGGAATAAAATATGCTTAAAAGAATAAATTTAACTGGAAATCCTAATTTAGGAGTTTACATATCCGTTAATGATGAAGTAGCTATTGTTCCTTTTAATCTTCCTACTGAAATGGAACCTGTGATGAAAGAGGCACTTGAAGTTGATTTGATTAGAACTTCCATTGCAGGATGCAATTTGAATGGAGTTCTCGCTACTGGAAATTCTAATGGTTTTGTTGTTTCCCCACACACAACTGATAGGGAAATGGAACTTTTAGAGGATGCAGGGCTTAATGTTGCAAGACTTCCTGGAAAATATACTGCAGTGGGGAATATCCTTGCAGTAAACGATTATGGTGCTATTGCAGGTCCAAACATTAAGGAAGAAACTATCAAAGTCATTGAGGATACCTTAAAGGTTCCTGTAGAAATATACCAATTTGCTGATTCCAAAATTGTCGGTTCAGCAAGCATAGTTACCAATAAAGGTGCTCTTTTACATAGAGATACCTTATCCAATGAACTTGAACATGTTGAAGAGTTCTTTAAGGTTGAAGGCAATATTGGAACCGTATGCAAAGGTATGCCTCTTGTAGGTGCTTGTGGTATAGCTAACTCTAATGGAGTTATGGTTGGAGAACATACCACCGGTCCGGAAATGGCTAGAATCGAAGAGGCCTTAGGCTTTTTGGATTTTGGTGATTTTTAATTTCATCATAGTTTAAGGATATGTTGTGTTAATTGATTATTTTCATTCAATATTCAATTATATGTCAGATGATTAATTATAGTATTATTAGGAAGGGATTCTTATGTTAACAAAAATTTATAGAATTAAAGGTAGTTTTGTAATGGGCAGTGAAACCCAAGTTTTCACTAAAGAATTCAAAGCTATCAACGAAGAAGACATTTATGAAAAACTTTATTCCATTTTTGGAAGTAAACATAGAATAAAAAGAAGTCAAATCAAAGTTGACTCTATTGAAGAAATTTCTGAGGATGAAGTAGAAGATCCTGTTGTTAAAGCAATTCTTTAGATCTTCAATCATAATCTTAAGGTGTTAAAATGGAAGACCAGCAAAAATTACAACAAATTTTAGCTCAACTTGAAGTTTACAAATCCCAATCTGAACTATATCAAACTCAAATTGATGCTGTTCAAACTTCTCTTGCTGAAATTAAAATTTTAGAATCTACATTAGATGATATAAGTGGTAAAGACACCGTTGAGACTTTAGTGCCTCTCGGTGCTGGCTCCTTCATTAATGCAGAGATTAAAAATGAAAATAAAGTTATTATGAGCCTAGGTTCTGGTGTAGCGGTATCCAAGACTTTTGAAGAAGCTAAAGAAACTGCTGCTCAGCAAAAACAAGAGCTTGAAAATACTTTAGACAAGTTATTTGCGGATTTACAGCAAATCACCAATATTGTAGCTCAGCTTTCTCCTCAAGCTGAACAATTAATGCAAAAGCTTCAAGCTCAAGGAATGATGTAGCCAAGCTTTTCCAGCCCTTCGGGCTGCAAAACTTGACCAAAACTTTTTCAAAGGACCTTGTTATGGTTTTTTATTTTCATCTTTCTTTTTTTTTTTTTTTA
>SUTG01000042.1 GCA_015063035.1 Methanobrevibacter olleyae | reverse complement strand
GGAACTAATTTTTTTTTTTTTGAACTAAAAAACTAATTTTATAATACTTTAAAAAATGATTTTTTATTTAAATTGAATACTATAAAAATTGGAAATTTATAAAAAAAGTAGAGAAAGTTTTTTATAAAACTTTCCCTACTTTAATTATTTATCCATTTTATGCAGTAGAGTTAGTCATGGTCCAGTCATATACGTTACTGAATAAGTCTCCTCCGTGAGGTTGTAAGAGAGCAGTGTCATTGGAAATGTCCACTCTGTCATTTACAAAGTAACCGTATTTGATTTCACCTAACCATAACCAGTTTGCATCACCTTTAGGGGAAATACCAGTGGTACCGTCCCAGGAAACTGCAGACCAATCTTTGTATGAAGCTTCACGGGATTCAGCAAATGCAGCATCCATGTGAGCGTCTACAGCACTGTTGTTTACTCTTGCAGGGTTGAAGTCAGCTGAACTGTAGTATTCCCCGTACATGTCAGATGGATCAGTGGAACCGTATCCCCAGAGAACTCCTTGAGAGTATTGATTTGGATAGATTTCATCCCATTCTGCACCGACAGGTTCAACTTCAATACCGAACTCTTTAGCTTGTTCAGATACACCGATAGCTAATGCTTGTCTTTCAGGTGCACTTGCAGAGTAGTAGATTTTGAAAGATGCTTTTGTGCCGTCTTTTTCTCTTATTCCATCACCGTCAGAGTCAACCCAACCAGCTTCTTCTAAGGTTTTGTTAGCATATGCAACGTCACCGTCTTTAATGACTGCTTCTTTGTTAGCCCATGGTAATTGATGTGCAATACCGTCGTAGGAAGGAACACCTAAACCGTTTAATGCACCTTCAGCTAAAGCGGTTCTGTTAATACCATAGTTCAATGCTTTTCTGACTGCAATGTCGGAAGTTACATTGTTACCGATAGTGTAGTTGTCTTCTGGAGATACTTCACCGGTATCAGGTACACTTGGTAAGGAGACACCACGAACGTCAATGGTGTCCATTAAGTACATTGTGTAGCCGTCAACCTTTTCTTTACCGTATTCGAGAGGTACTGCAACAATATCAGCTTCTCCGTTTTTAGCTAAGTTGAATGCCGCTTCATTTTGAGCAAAGAGAATGGTTATTTTTTCGACTTGTGGCATTTTACCGTAGTAGTCAGGGTTTTTCTCTAAGATTACTTGTTGACCTTTGTCCCATTGCACGAATTTGTATGGTCCGGAACCGACAGGGTTTTCACCGTAGGTTTCGTTGTTGTATGAATCGGAAGGAACAATACCGATGTAAGCCAATTTATCTAAGAAAGTGGAATCGGATTTGTTTAAGTCAAATTCTACTGTGTAGTCATCTACAGCTTTTGCTTCACTTAAAGCAGATAAGTCTAAGCTTGCACCACTTTCTTTTGCTGCATTGAATGTGAATGCTACATCTTCTGCAGTGAGTGGTGTTCCATCAGTGAACTTGACGTCATCTCTTAATTTTACTGTGTACTTTTTAAAATCACTAGAAATATCATAGTCTGTAGCCAAATCATTGGAGTAAGTACCGTTTGTATTCATTTTAAGTAAGGTACTTTGAATCAATGGCTCTGCATAATAGTTCCAACCTGCAATAGGATCGAAACCGGCTTCCGGTTCCCCTCCGTGACTGTAAGCTGCAACTACAATTTCACCAGGCCCTCTTTCAGGAGTTCCTCCTCCCATAATAAGAGCGCCACCAATAAGTACAAGTATAATTGCAATTACTGCACCTATAATATATTTTGTATCCATATAATTAAACTCCTTAAAATTAAAAAATAATTATAAAATATTAAATTAACAACCCTAAATAGAAAGTTTAAAAATAAAATCCCTAAACTGAAACTTTGTAATACTAATATTAAAATTGTTATGAATTTAATACTTTACATATATTAATTATTACTTTTTATATAAAAATATTTCTAAAAAAAGTATTACTAAATAGCTTATTTTAAGCAAAAAAGTATTAATTATTACTAAAATCGGTTTTACTTAAATATTAAGTAATAATTATTAATTTTAAGAAGTAATACTTAAATTAAATAGGTAAAGTGATAAGGAATGGGAGTATTTAATTCAGACAATGAAAATGCTTTTTAATATAAAAAACTTAAAAAAATAGAATAAAAAATAGAATAAAAAAATTAGGAAAATAGGATAAAAATAGAATTAAAAAGAAAGTTAAAAAAAGAAAAAAGAAAAAGAAAATAGCTGAAAATAGCTATTTAAATTATAGAATACTAAGAATAAATACTAGATTTATTCTATACCAAAGGATTTTTTAAGCAATTCAGCGTTAACGAATCCTTCTTTGTATAATTTACCAGTGGTTAAATCGTTGATAACAACTTCAGCTGGTGCAAACATTCCTTTGTCGATTTGGTAGAAGTCAAATCCTGCATCTTTAAATACGTCAAAGAATGGTTTACCATATCCGTCAGCTGCAGAAGATGGTAATTGAGCTGCAACTTGAGCAATGTCATCTCCTTCTTCAGATTTGACATAGTAGTAGGTTCTTCCACCGAATAAAACTGCATCATTGGTTTTACCCATAGCCTTTAATCCATCTGGGTCGATAGGAGCGATTGGCGCAATACCTGCTGCATGCACAACTTTCTTAACATCGAATTTTAAGAATTCCAACATCTTGTAGGTACCGTTTTCAACTACTCTTCCTGCAATTTGGATAGATCCAACTAAGGAAGCGGTAGGAGCTACAAGTAAGTATACGTTTTCTACATCTACACCACATTCATCTGCAATGTATTGTGCTACATCTTCACCAGGCAATACATCAGCTTCTAAAGTCAAGATTGCGATATCAGCTTCATCTTTGTAATCGATTTCTTCATAGGTTTCAGCTGGTTTTAAGGATAATGCTCTAGCTGGACCGGAACCTAATGCAAAGAATTCACCTACAGAAACAGACCAACCTGCTTTTTGTGCACCTAAAGTGGAAATAGCTGGGAAATCAGTTTTTATTTTTACAGAAGGCAATGCGAATTTTTCAGATAAGTCTCCAGGAATGGAAATGCCTACATCAGCTAATCCTCCAAGACATACTTTAGTATATAATTCACCTGCTTTAAAACTACCAGCGACATTTACACCACAGTCAATAACAGTTGCTCCGTTTCCTAATTTGGAAACAGCAATGTTAAGGTCGCAAGCTTTTTCAATCATTACATCTACAGTTTTTTTAGCTTCTAAATTAACACTAACCATATTTTAACCTCAATTAAAATATATTTTAATTTATAATTAGTTTATTCAAATAAAAATAATTAAATTGATTTAAAATTATTGATTTAAATTGAATTTACTTATTGATAATGAATAAAATATTATAATAGTAGTTTTAATTAATTAACTATTTAAAATTTTATAAATTTATTCAAATACAAAATGGTTATTATAAAGAATATATCACAAAAATTAAAAATTAAAAGAATGATAAGAAAAAACAATTATAAATAACAATAATAGTTAAATTAAATAAATTATAAAAATTAATTCATATAATGAACTTTTTTCAGTATATGATGATTTTTTTACAAATTTTAAAAGGAGATAAAATGGCTAAAAAAATAATAGCAGTCAATGCAGGACCTAGAAAAGGGTGGAATACTGACACTTTAATTGATGAAGCTATGAAAGGTGCGGAATCTGCTGGAGCAGAAGTACAAAAATTCAACTTGTTCCGTTTGGAAAAATACACAGGTTGCATTTCATGCTTTGGATGTAAAAAAAATAAATATAAAGGACATTGCATACGCAAAGACGGTTTGACAGAAGTATTGGATGCAATTCGTGAAGCCGATGGATTGATAATTGGTTCTCCAAACTATTTAGGTGAACTTACCGCATCATTTAGAGCCATTTATGAAAGATTGATATTTCAAAATCTGACATACAACACAGAGACCCCTTGCTGCAATGAAAATCCAATTCCAACATTGCTAATTATGACAAGCAATGCACCTGATACAATGTATGCGGAATTGCTTCAAAATTATCAAAACGTTTTTAATAGATTTGTAGGACCAACTGAAGTATTTGTATCTGGAGAAACACTTCAGCTTAAGGATTACAGCAAAACAGATTGGCCATGGTTCTTCAATGCTGAAGAAAGATACGAAAGACATGAAAAGATTTTCCCTAAAGAAAGAAAAGAATCTTTCAAGAAAGGAAAAGAATTAGGATTATAATTTAATATTAAATATACATATATATAGAAATTATTTAGGATCTGAACTTATTTGTTTATGATTCCTTTTAGTTTCTTTATACTCTTTTTAAGGAATCATTAAAAAAAAAATGTATTCTACTAAAAAAACTTTCCCCCAATAAAAATAATAAAAATTTTTAAAAAAGTATTACTAAAAATGGGAAAATTTACAAAAACTTAATAACTAAGGATTATAAAAATAGTTATACTAAATAAACTCTTTAAAAAAAATGAGTTATTTACTAAAATTCACAATTTCAATTAAAATTAATAATTAAATCTCAAAAATGAATATATACAAATTCAAGATTTAATTATGAGCTATTAATTTTAATTGAGATTTAAGAGGATTTAATCTATTTAAATTAAATTTATAAATATTACCTGGAAGTAATAAATTGATTTGATTTGAAAATTAATTTAAATTTATTGATTTGATTTGATGATTAAATCTTCTTTTTTTTTCGTCTGATGCGAGAATAAAAAACTTTTAATGTTTTGCTTGTTTTGGAATTAGATAAAACAATATGGTTTTACTTATTTTAAGCACTAGACTTCCTTTAGAAGTATAGAAGCTTTTTTTAATTTTTGAAATACAATTTAAAAAAATCTTTTTTTATAATTTAATTTATAATATTGTTCAACAGTCTAATTACTTGTTTCTTGGTCCCAATTGACTAACAGTATTGTAAAACTCCTTCATAGTCCTTTGGAATTTTTCTCCTTCAGATGCTGAAATCCATTCAAATCTGAATCTTTCCTTGTCAATTCCAAATTCTTCTATGATGTCTTTAGTCATCAATGCTCTCCTATTCCATTTGTAATTACCAGCATCATAGTGACAGTCACCAATGTGACAGCCTCCTACAAATACTCCATCAGCACCTTCCTTAAATGCTTTAAATATCATAGAAGGATTGATTCTTCCAGAACACATAACCCTTATGATTCTGACATTTGGAGGATATTGCATACGAGCGGTACCTGCAGTATCAGCACCACCATAACAACACCAATTACAACAAAAACCTACTATTTTAACATCTTCTGCCATAAAATTCAACTCCTTTTAAAAGTCTTCTTTCATTGGACTGTATAATGGAGGTTTTTCATCCCCTATACCAGCAACATATCCAGTGTGGCCTTCGTATTTCTTTTGCAATTTGTGGAATAGTTTAGAGACTGGAATTTCCATTGGACAAACATCATCACATTGCCCGCAATTAATGCAACTTGGACTCATATGAGACAATCTTACACCATGGAATCCTAATGGATCAGGAGGTGATTGCAGGTCATCCTTAAAGTAAGGCTTTTCAAGTTCACATTCATGACACCAGCAGATAGGACAGACATCACGGCAAGCGAAACATTTGATGCATTTGTTCCATTGAGCTTCCCATTCTTCAAGGGATAGGCCATCATCCAATTGTTTGCCTGTGTTTTTCTTACCCATCTTAATCATGATGTTTTCAACTTTTTCTCTCATTTCCAAAGCTTTCTCAGAAGGTGCTTTAGTTTCAATAAAGCCTTCAACAATAGCTCCATCAATTATTTCCTGACCTTTTTCACTGTTGATTTCAACAAATGTCCAACCAGGTTCGCTGCCCCAGTTACCACATGCAATGTCAGCATTACGAGGAACCTTAAGTTCACATCTTTGACAGTTGTCACGACGTCCGTAGCCTTCTTCTTCCAAGTCATCAATCTTGATTCCGATTTCTTCACCATCATCAAGCTCGATGATGAATTTACCTTTGTCAATTTCTTCCTTAACAACTTTAGAAGGGTCTACCTTATAGAATTTTTCTATCATTTCCTGTGCGACTTCAGGCCTTACAGTACCACCACAATTCAAACCGACAGTGATGATATTGTCTCCGTCAATTCTGTGTCTTTTAACCAATTCATTAATAGCCTTTGCATCACAAGGCTTAACTGCAACAGCTATCTTTTCATCAGCTAAAAAGTCAGAAATCAGGTCACTTACCATTGTAGGTGCACAGTGCAAGGAACCGCATGTTTCAATGACTTCTTCCGCACTGGTTAATAGTCTTGGAACACCATCATAAACATCAATACCCTTATTAAGAGTCAATACACCATCAACTATTTCATTAGCTAATAAATACTGGAAAATAGAACTTACTGCTCCTCCACATGCTCCACTATCAGTTATTTCATTTGCTTTACTTTTAGCAAGAATTAATTTTTCACTCATTTTATCACCGATATCAAGCAAGTTCGTCAAATATTTCCATTTCACTTAAAGCGTCATTTTCAATTTCTGCAGATATGTCAAAGCATTGTTCCAAACCTTCGCAGTTAGTGAAAGTTCCAGCTTTTTCCACCCAGGACTTTCCTGGAAGAACGACATCTGAGAGTTTTGCAAATGCATTGTCTTCATTGGAAATATCTACAATAAAACCTTTTCCTTTTATGTCCTCTTTAGATAGATACATTAATGGATTATCCTTAACGACAATAAGGACTTTAGAGTCATCAATAATGTTCTTTACTTCTTCTGCATCCCATGAATCAAATCTGTTCATTGCACCTTTCATGTTAGGAGCATTGAAGACAGGCAATAGTTTTGCACCTGTATCTGCAGACAATGATTCCAATAATGCAAAGTCATCCTTGCAACAAATCTTGTTTGCAATGATTATTGAATTTTCATCCAATTTGTCTTTTATAGAGTCAATCTTATCATCAAGATGACCATCGAATTGAATGAATTCATCTGCATTCAAAGAAGTAATGGATTTTTCCACATCATCTAAATTAATTAGGCATGCACCATTCTCTTTAGACAATACGATTCTTCTAGCCAATAAAGGATTTTCTCTATAAATGTCCCCAATAGCTAATATAGTGCTTGCGCCAGCTATATCATCATAGCTTGCTACATCAGCTGAAAAATTAGGGAAGTTATAACCATAAAATCCTATTTTTTCACAACCAAAGCCATCAGCAAATTCCTTGATCTTATCGAGCTCTTCATTGGTGCTGTTACCTGAACAGATAATGGCCGATTCACTTGCATCTATGGAAGCTAACTGATCTTTTATAATCTTTAATACAGATTCATTGTCAGATTCCTCAAGCTCGCCATTTTTCACCATTGAAGGTTTCTCAATTTGATTGTCAAATTGCAATATGGAATTTCGACCGTTTAAACAATTTTTACCTTCATTTATAGGGTGCCTTTTGTATGGATAAGTTCCAACTACTGCTCCATCTTTGGAAACAATATTCAAACCGCATCCTACAGAACATGAAGGGCATATTGTATGTTTTATGTCTAACATAAAATTCTATCTCCAAAAATTTATTCTTAAAATCAAATCATTCTGAGAAATCAAATCAACAGATTACAAAAAATTCCATTTGAAAGATCATAAGAAACAGTGTAGAACTATCAATTGATTCTATCAAAATGATTTAATTTAGGAAATTACCTAAATTAAGAAATTATTCTCTTATTATCCCATTACCAAAATAAAGAAATTTTATTGATATACTAATCATATAAAGAAAGTAAATCCCATTAAAAATGATTAATATGATGATAATCCTTAATTTCAATAAATAAGATAATGTGATTTAAATTATAAAATCACACTTTTTATATATTTAGTAATACTCATATAAAGATTTTGTAAAAATTAGCGAAATTTAGTCTCATGAAAACTCTTATTTTTAAGAAATAATTATAAATAATCATTTAAACCTAATTAAAATCTATATAAAATAGTAAGAATTAATAATAAGGATTATTTGACCTTAATTTTAAAAAAGTAATAATTCTATTATAAAAGAATTCTAGTGAAAAAAAATTTTACTAAAAAAAATCCTCAAAAATTAGTTATTTAAATAAAATATAAAATTTAAGCAATTTTTTAAACAAAATAAGCTACTTGATTATTTTTTTAAATGAAAAAAAGTATTTAATCAAAGAAAAAATTTAGTAATACTTTTTTGAAATTTGTATTAAGTAATACTTTTTTTGAAATTTGTATTAAATAAGTTTAAAACCCTCCATTTTTAAAAATCACCATTTCTTGCCCCCCGAATTCAAATGAAAATAAAAAATTCTTTTAAAAAAAAATTTGATGGAATTTTAATATTAAATTTTTTTAAAAAAAAATTGTAATAAAATTTTATAAAAAAGTATTACAAAAATTTTTAATTGATAGAAACAGTTTAATCGATGAAATAAAAGCACAATAAATGAATTATTTACAAATATATCCAATATGACATTATTTTCATAAAATAATTATTTTTTATCCATATCAAGTTAAAAAAATGAAAATAAATAAAAATAAAAAAATTAGTTAAAAAAATAAAATACTTCAAATCATTTTTTATTGACAAATAACTCTAAATTAATCTTTATTATTGAAAATAAGTTTAAAAATAAGTTTTTTTTGGAAAATAAATGGAATAAAGTAAATTAAAAAAAAAATTAGTAATAAAAAAGTATATATAAGTATTACTACTAATAAAATATTTGATTACCACTAAGGATAATCCCGTTTGTAATTAGAATGCCAACTAATTGCAAATGAATTATATTAACAATATTTTTCCTGGATAATATAATATTGTTATATAATAAATAGAGTTATAAATAAATAGAGTTAAAAAATAGAGGTTAAAGAGTTTAGATATAAGCTTTTAATTTGTAATTGCCAGCTATAATATCCGTAATTTTCACCAAATTTAAAGTCAATTCTCCAAAGATGATTTTCTTTAATTTTATGGATTTTAAATTATAAGTCATCATAACGATGATTTATAATATAATGAATTAATTGATTATATTTAATCTCTCACTCTTGCTTAATATTTTAATGAGGTCAAAATATGCATAGCTCAGCAATAGTACAGAATATTCTAAATATTGCAATTGAAACTGCAGAGGAATATGACGCAAACAAGATCACAGAAATCAATGTGGAAGTTGGAAAATTAAATTGGATGAAATCCGATAAATTAAGATATGTATTCGATATACTCTCAAAGGACACCTTAGCAGAGAATGCAGAATTGATCATTAATGAAACAGATGTTAAAGTCAAATGCTACAACTGTGATTATACAGGACCAATAAGCATAATTCATGACGAACTGTTGCCTATGGTTTTATGTCCAAAATGCGGCAGCCATAGGGTCAATGTATTAGAGGGATATGATTTAAATATAAGAAACATAACCATAGAAAAATCATAAGAAAGCAATCCATAAGAAAGCAATGCAAAATATATTAATAATTATAGCATTAATATAATCCCTCCGAAACTGTCATAAATCCATATAGTACACCACCAAATTAAAGCTTTAAAAATCCAAAATTTATAAAGCAAAAATTCAATTGACAACTCCTTTAATAAATACTATTTTTAAATAATGTTTAATTTTTTTAAAAAAATCCAATATAATTGCAAAAAGGGGACTCTGAATTAAAAATTCTTTTATAAAAAAATAAAATAAGAAAAAATGAAAAAAATTCTTTTATAAAAAATTAATAATACAAATATTAAAAAAAGTATTACTAAAATCAAATACTATTTAAAATAAATTAAATATTAAAATAAAGATTATTTAATCTTAAAATTAAAAAATAAAAAATTTTAAGTAGAATATTTAAATTATAAAGATAATTTTCTAATAAATGCTAAAAATAAATAAAAAAATAAAGAATTTAAAATTATTAAAAAAATGAGAAAAAATAAAAATAAACTAAATAATTAATATTATCGGTAAATTTAATTTAAAAATTTGAATTTAGTGAAAATAAGTGCAAATAATCATTGAATCCAAAAAATACTAAAAATAATAGAAAATAATAAAAAATATAGTAATAAAAACATTTATATAAGTATTACTAAAGATAGAAAAGTGATTATTTTAACTAAAATAATCATAATTAGGGAATATTTTTTCGAAATTTTTACAATCTAATAAATTATGAAATAATTGCAAGAAATGAATAAATTATCTGAATTAGAACATCTCAATAAAGTTAATTTATTTTTAACTCTTATGAAAATTGAATGTTTTGCAATTGGATCATCTAAATTATGCAAACGTTAGATTTTTTTAATATTCCCTCGCAATTATTTCCACTACATAATTTAAAAAAAATTGTAGAAATTCGTATTTAGAGAAATCTTTTAATGGAAATATATAATTTGAAAATCAATTATAATGAAGTGAGTTTTTAAAATTCATAAATGGTAGCTATTATATTCTTCAAAGAAAAAATTAATTGAACACGGCTAGGATTTTAAAAATTAGTTATTAGGGACAAACCTAAAATTCACAGTATAATTTGAAATAAAATTCTATATCAATATTCTAGAATGAATATTTAAAAAAAATTCACTCAGAACAATTAATTGAACCAAATATACTATTTTTATTAAATCATTTTCTCTAATTTAATTTTTTTATAGAATTTTAAGGTGCTAAAATGCCAATATACGATGACAAAATAGATTTATATAGCCCTAACGGCAAATTATTAGAATCTGATGTCCCTCTAGAAGCAATAAGTCCTATGAGAAATCCGGCTATAGAAAACATCATCTATAACATTAAAAGATCAGTTGCTGTGAACTTAAGCGGGATTGAAAATGGGCTTAAACGAGGAGCATTAGGAGGAAAAGGGAGATTTATCCCAGGCCGTGAACTGGATTTGCCAATTACAGAAAATGCGGAAATAATTGGTGAAAAGATTAGAAAGATGGTAAGAATCAGCGATGATGATGACACTGCCGTTTCTATGATTAATGGAGGAAATCAACTTTTAGTTCAAGTGCCTAAAGAAAGAATTACAATGGCAGGAGATTATACTGTTTCTTCATTGGTAACCGGAGCTGCAGTGACACAATCAATTATTGACACATTTGATGTTGACATTTTTGACGCATCAACTGTTAAAACCGCAGTAATGGGTGCTTATCCTCAAACACTCGATTTAAGTGGTGCAAATATAAGTGCAATTTTAGGACCTCCAGTTCTTTTCGAAGGATTAGGATATGGTCTTAGAAATGTTATGGCAAACCACGTAGTTGCCATCACCAATAAGAATACATTAAATGCTGCTGCATTATCATCCATTATGGAACAAACAGCAATGTTTGAGACTGGAGATGCAACAGGAGCCTATGAGCGTAGCCATTTGCTTGGATTAGCTTTCCAAGGTTTGAATGCAAATAACTTAGTTTATGAATTAGTTAAAGAAAACGGTAAAGGAAGTGTAGGTACCGTTATACAAACTCTCGTAGGAAGAGCTCTTGAAGATGGAGTAATTAGAGTTGCTAAAAAAATGAACTCCGGATATGATATGTATGAACCTGTAGATTGGGCATTATGGAATGCATATGCAGCTGCAGGATTATTAGCAGCAAACATTGTAAATTGTGGTGCTGCAAGAGCTGCTCAAGCAGTAGCATCCACAGTATTATATTACAATGATATTTTAGAATACGAAACCGGACTGCCTGGAGTGGACTTTGGTAGGGTAGAAGGTGTAGGTGTAGGATTCAGTTTCTTCTCACACTCCATTTATGGAGGTGGAGGCCCAGGTACTTTCCACGGAAACCACGTAGTGACAAGACACGCTAAAGGTTATGCAATACCTTGTGCAGCGGTAGCAATGTGTTTAGATGCAGGAACCCAAATGTTTTCAGTAGAAAGAACATCTGCATTAATAGGTACAGTATACAGTACAATTGATACATTAAGAGAACCTATTAAATTTGTTGCAGAAGGTGCAGGAGAAATTAAAGACAATATTTAAAGGGGGAAACAATGAGCACTGAAAAAGAAAATAGAATCAATGCTTCAGATGAAATCAGCAATGAGAATAAGTCCAATGCTGATGAAGTATGTGAAATCATTGATATAAAAATAGTCCCATACAGATTTTTAAAACCTGAAACCTCTGAAAAAGTCTTGAATAAACTTTTTGAAATCGAGGGGATTGTAAGAGGAATAGTCCATGGGCCATCACTGCCAAAAACAGTTTACTACGGCCCTGCAAGAGGAACTCCTGTAAACCACCCCTATAGGAAAAGCATCAATGTAAAAGGTCAGGACATTGATTTGAGATTACTTGTTGGAGATATAATCTTAACTGTGAATGTTAAGTTATTAAACGAGATAATGGAATCTATTGAAAAAATACTTGATGAAACATTATCATTCAAATACATTTTAATAATTGGCATATTTACCAAAACCCAAATCACAGTAAGTGATTACTTGAAATATGGTACCAACTTTGAAAATGTGATAGATGAAAGGTATATAGGTATGGTTGACTCACGTGCTAGAAGCTCTGAAACAATAAAAATGATTTAAGGTGAAAATATGACATATAATGCTCAATTTGCTCCTGGAGAAACTAAAATTGCGGAAAACAGAAGAAAACACATGAATCCTGATCATCAATTAAAGACTATTAGAGAAGTTTCAGATGAAGGACTTGTAAGAATTTTAGGACACAGAACTCCTGGAGAAGATTATAAAAAAGTACACCCTCCATTAGATGAAATGGACTTGAACGATGACCCTGTAAGGGACTTAGTTGAACCAATCCATGGAGCTAAAGAGGGAATACGTGTAAGATATATCCAATTTGCAGATTCAATGTATAATGCTCCTTCCCAACCATATGACAGGGCAAGAACCTATATGTGGAGATACAGAGGAGTGGATACAGGAACATTATCTGGAAGACAGGTAATTGAAATCAGAGAATCTGACTTAGAAAAAATATCTAAAGAATTAGTGGAAACAGACTTATTTGACCCTGCAAGGTCTGGTATGAGAGGTGCAACAGTGCATGGACACTCATTAAGATTAGACGAAAACGGGTTAATGTTTGATGGTTTGCAAAGATACATTTTTGACGAGGAAACCGGTCATGTCGTTTATATTAAAGACCAAGTCGGTCGTCTTCTTGACGAAGGGGTGGACGTTGGAGAACCTCTTCCAGAGGATTATCTTAACGAAATCACTACAATCTACAGAGAAGACAACATCGGTTTAAGATCAGATAAGGAACTTATTGAAGTTGTAGAGAACATCCACACTTCCCGTACTGAAGGCGGTTTTGGATTGAATGTATTTAAAGATGATTTAAAAAAGAGATTAGGTGATGATTAATGAGTGGAGGAGAAAGACTAGAAAATAAGCGTTTTCTAGATGCATTAACTCAAAAATTTAAAGGTGAAGACCAAGAAAACCAACAAACCAGTTTCTACTGTTTTGATGGATGGAAACAATCTGCACGTAAAAGAGAATTCTTTGATGCTGCAAATGAATTGGCTAAGAAAAGAGATAATTTGCCTTTCTACAATCCAGATATTGGTGTGCCTTTAGGTCAAAGACAATTAATGAGCTATAAGATATCAGGTACTGACGATTATGTCGAAGGAGATGACTTGCAGTTTTGTAACAATGCAGCAATCCAACAATTGGTTGATGACATTAAAAGAACAGTAATTGTTGGAATGGATACTGCACACTCTGTATTGCAGGAAAGACTTGGTGTAGAGGTCACTCCAGAAACAATCAATGAATATATGGAAACCATTAACCATGCACTCCCAGGAGGAGCTGTAGTTCAAGAGCACATGGTGGAAGTACACCCAGGTCTTGCAGCAGACTGTTATGCAAAAATCTTTACTGGAAATGATGAATTAGCAGATGAACTTGATAAAAGAGTATTGATTGACATCAATAAGGAGTTCCCTGAAGAGCAAGCTGAAATGCTTAAAGAATATGTGGGAAACAAAACTTACCAAGTTAGTAGAGTCCCTACATTAGTTGTTAGAGCTTGTGATGGGGGTACTGTGTCCAGATGGTCTGCTATGCAAATTGGTATGAGTTTCATTACTGCATATAGTTTATGTGCAGGGGAAGCTGCGATTGCGGACTTTTCATATGCTGCTAAACACGCAGACGTAATCGGTATGGCTGCAATATTACCTGCAAGACGTGCAAGAGGAGCTAACGAACCTGGAGGAGTTCCATTTGGAATATTTGCTGATATGATTCAAACATCAAGAATCAGTAATGACCCTGCTGAAATTACACTGGAAGTAATTGGTGGAGCGGCTACCTTATATGACCAGGTATGGTTAGGTTCATACATGTCCGGTGGTGTTGGATTTACCCAATATGCAAGTGCAACCTATACAGATGACATTTTAGATGATTTCATTTACTATGGAAAAGATTATGTAGAAAAGAATTATGGAATGTGTCAAGCTGAAGCTAACTTTGATAATGTAAAGGACATTGCAACTGAAGTTACCCTTTACGGATTGGAACAGTACGAAATCCCAACATTGCTTGAAGATCACTTTGGAGGTTCTCAAAGAGCTTCTGTCATCTCTGCAGCTGCAGGATGTTCTGTAGCATTTGCAACAGGAAACTCCAATGCTGGAGTGAACGGTTGGTATCTTAGTATGATTGAACATAAGGAAGCTCACAGCAGATTAGGATTCTATGGTTATGACTTGCAAGACCAATGTGGTGCAGCAAATTCATTATCCATTAGAAGTGATGAAGGATTGATTCACGAATTAAGAGGTCCAAATTACCCTAATTATGCGATGAATGTAGGGCACCAACCAGAATATGCAGGAATTGCCCAAGCTCCACACGCTGCAAGAGGAGATGCTTTCTGTGTTAATCCATTGATTAAAATTGCATTTGCAGACAAGAACCTATCCTTCGACTTCGAACATCCAAGAAAATGTATCGCTAAAGGTGCATTAAGAGAATTCGAAGCGGATGGTGAAAGAAGCATTATCTTACCTGCAACTGGAAAATAAGATATAAATAACCCAACAAAACATGCAATAACTAGAACTAGAACTAGAACTAGAACTAGAACTAGAACTAGAACTAGAACTAGAACTAGAACTAGAAAAAATACTAGCTTAAGGACACTGCTAATAAAAAAGAAATTAAAAATCATATTATCAATATTATTAAATATTGAAATATGATTCTTTTTATTAGCAGATTTAAAATAAAATTCAGTGAAAATAAAAAAACAAAATTCTCATAAATAATATTACTAAATTATAACAAAAATTCACAATCAAACAACAGATTAGGGCTAAAATTTAAAAAACTTTAAATGGGGATACTATGATAAATAGAGAAGTTTATTTAAATGACTTACTCAAGTATAAAGACAATGATAAGATTAAGTTAATTAGTGGAATGAGAAAATCTGGAAAAACAACTATTGTGAAAGAATTTGTAAAAGAATTGGAAAAGGACAAAAACAATAATATCATCTATATCGAGTGCAATACTGATTGTGACCTATTAAAATTGAAAAATAATCTGGAAGATTCAGAACTGCCTAATTTAATCAATAAAAAAATAAAAATCAATAAGAATAATTATATCATTTTTGATGAAATCCAGGACCTATACAACTGGAAATTCATATTGCCCGAACTATTGACACAAATCAATGCAAATGATAAATTGAACATCGATTTATACTTTATAGGAATTAACTTCAAAAGATTAAAAGACTTCTTTAAATTAGAATACAACCTTTTTGAATACAATGAAATTACAGTATTGCCATTATCCTTTAGAGAATTTTTAGAATTAAAATATGAATTTAATAAAACTAACTTAAATCAAGCTAATGATAAAGAAAAAGAAGAAATCCTGCTTCAAATATTGGATAAGAAAACTGATTTTGAAATAGATAAAACCAGAGATTATGAAGCGGAATTTAAGGAATATGTGAAATATGGATCACTGCCTATCTTATTTGAGTATAAAAATAAAAGAAATATCTTAAAGAATTTGATTTTTGGCGTTTACAATACAATATTCTTACAGGATATAGTTAAAAGAAATTCAATAAAAAACGTCCTATTATTGGAAAGAATCATCAAATACACATTGCTCAATTTAGGAAATGTCACATCATCAAAAAACCTATGCAAATATCTGAAAAAAGATTGCAAGAAAACCACCCCCACAACCGTCTTGGATTATCTAAAGATTTTGGAAGAATCTAAGCTTTTCTATTCAGTGCATAGATATGACATTGCAAAGGATAAGGTATTGAAAACTTTGCCTAAATATTATATAGGGGATCTTGGAATCAATAATGCAATAATGGGATTTAATGAAGATATTGGAAGCAATATATTGGAAAATTTAGTGTTTTTAGAGTTATTGCATAGGGACTGTGAAATAATGATTGGAAAGCACAACAATCATGAAATAAACTTCGTTGTTAAGACTCCAGAAACCCGCAAATATTATCAAATCTGTAAAACAATAGGAGATACGGAAAATTTATGCAAAAAATGTGAATCCTTAGAATTAATCAAAGACAATTATGAAAAAATAGTTTTAACTTTGGACAAGGATGTTAAAAAAGAATGGAAAGGAATAAAATTCATCAATATTATTGATTTCCTATTAGAAGAATTTGAGTAAGTTAATCTTCTAATGATTTTCCATTAAAAAAAA
>SUTG01000041.1 GCA_015063035.1 Methanobrevibacter olleyae | reverse complement strand
GAATAAAAAAATAGAATAAAAAAATAGAATAAAAAAATAGAATAAAAAAATAGAATAAAAAAATAGAATAAAAAAATAGAATAAAAAAATAGAATAAAAAAATAGAATAAAAAAAAAGATTAAAATGATAAAATAATTAAAAATTATTAAAAATAAAACATAATTAGAATAAATTAATTAATCACAAATTAATTTATTCATAAGCGCTTACAGAACGAGTTGCCCTTTTAAATTCATCAAACAAATGATCTATATCATCATCTGACTCAGTGTCAACTTGAGAAATGTTGAGAACCAATTCTTCAGACAACTTATCTAAACCATTAATAATTGAATTTAATAATAAAAGCTTGTTTTTAAGCTCGTCCTCTATTTTTGTACTGTATTCAGTACTTAATTCGAGAAGACTATACCCTGCATTCAATTGGCTGTAGAATGTTTCATGAGAATCATCAACAACTCTTTTGAATCTGGAATAAGTCAATTGAGGAGGAGCAAATCTCTTTTCAATTAGCTCCAAAGTGCTTTTTTCCTTTTTAGGATATAATTCCTCTAACTCCTTAAACTGCTTTTTGTAAAATTGGAATGCCGGAACAACTCCATCTTCCGTTTTAACATATGCAGATTTATCTTTTTGTTTTGCTTCTTTATTTTCTTTTGTTTGCGATTTAACTTTAAAATCAGCTTCTTTAGCGGATATTTGTTCCCTATTCTCATACAATGGCTTAGGTTCACTTGCAACCATGATGGATCTGACAATTGATACGAAATATAAAACGAATGCCAAATCAAATGCAATGGATCTTACAGGTTGAACACCCCAAGCTATGAATCCTAAAACCCAAGGAAGTGTATATACCACTCCTTCTGTAATCAAGGATTTCTTAGGAATTGTCTTTCCTTTATAAGCCAATCCTACACCGTTCAATATTGGAATGAATGAAATCAATACCCATAATGAATCAATGACATCGTTCACTTTCTCTTCAAAGCTCTTGTCAATGATATTTGATTGATCAAGCTGCTTTTGAAGAGTGAAATCCACCATAATGCTTCTGATTATTGATACCCATGACGCCAATCCTGCAATTGTGAAAAATAATGTTGCAAGTCCAAGATTTGGCATGGTCATCATTCCAAGAAGCCAAGGGACTTCATATAGCAAACCCTCAACAAACCAGTTGGTGTTTCCATACTTGTTTCCTACATAGACAAATCCTAAACCATTAAACAATGGAATGAAGGATATCAATACCCATAAAGAGCTTGTTATCTTTGAAAAAATAGTTCGTGTCATAACCCCCACCTACAACTTTTTCAAATATTTCTTCAATTCTAAAATTTTTAATTAAATATTTAATTAAATCCCAGTTTCTATTAGTTTTCTAATGTATTTGTCAGATATTTTCATATCCTAAAGTTACTTTAATATTTTTAGTATATAAGGTTTTGTATTTATTTTTCAAAAATGTATACTTTTTTTGAAACTTTTAAAGAAAAGGAAGAAAATCTATTGAATCTGAATAAATCATAAAAATTTTAAATAAAAATATAATAAAAAATCTATTGAATCCGAATAAATCATAAAAATTTTAAATAAACTTATAATAAATAAAACAAAAATTCTAATTAGGAATGAAAATTTTTTAAATTCTTTGAAGAAATAAAAATCATATCAGATGCAAATCATGAGCTTTTATCAAAACAGCAAGTTTAATTACTTTTTATCAATATTGATTGTTATCGATTTAATCCTGATTACACTTACATTGATTTCAGATGTAGGGCAGAACCTATATTTCAGCATAATCATCTTTGATGCAATCTTATGCATAATTCTCTTTATTGACTTCTTTACAAGATTATCCTATAGCGATGACAAGAAGCGTTTCCTAATCAAAAACTGGACAGAACTGATAGCTGCAATTCCATTTGATTTAATCATGCTGCCATTTGTCTTGAATAACTCTCTTTTAAGAGTGTTCAAGGTTTTAAAATTCATTAAGGTAATTGCTCTCTTTTCACAGTTTTTTGAAACAATTGACTTTTTCCTGAAAAAGACTCATTTGGATGAAATATTCGGAATAACACTGCTTGTTGTACTTGCTTCCACACTTGGATTATACCTATTTGATCCAAGCATAAACAGCTTATTTGACAGCCTATGGTTTGTTCTTTCTACAATTACAACAGTAGGTTATGGTGACGTCCTGCCCCAATCTGGCGCTGGAAAGATAATTGGACTTATAACCTTGATTGTTGGAGTATTGATATTCAGTACAGTTACAGGAGCTATTGCATCTTACTTTGCAAGAAGAATATTTATGAATGAAGACTTCAACATTACAGAAAATGACGACAACATTGAACATTTAAAAGAAACTTTAAGATCAAATAAGGAAAATCTTAATGAAGTTCACAGTAAGGTATATGAAATAGACAATGATGTCGAATCACTTAAAAAAGAGATTAATGAATTGAAAGAAATTAACAAAGAATTAAAAGAAGAGATTGAAACTTTAAATAAAAACCAAAAGAACTAAAAGAAAAGATAAAAATTTAAATAAAAACCAAAAGAACTAAAAGAAAAGATAAAACTTTAAATAAAAACCAAAAAATTAAAATAAGAGATAAAATTCAAATAAAAACTTAAAGAACTAAAAAAACATAAAACTATTTTTTAAAAAGGAAAAAAGGATTATTCACTTATAATCCTTTACTGAATTTATCAAATTATCCATATTTGCAAAGAGTTCCTTAAGGTCATCTTCTGATTTTTCATTGTCACCATCATGAATGATGAGCTCTTCTATAAGGTTATTCATCTCATCATTGATTGATTCCATAATGCTTATCTTGTCCTTAACAGTTTCATCCAATCTTTCACTGTATTCTGGAGCCATCTCAATAATGCTTGTAGCAGAATCGGATTGGTGATGGAATAGCTTATGACAACTATCTATAACTGACATGAAACGATTGTGGCTTAATTCACCGCTTTCAAATCGTTTATTGATCAGTCCAGTGATATTCTCTTCCTTTTTATCAAATGCCTGTTTTTGATTATCTATTTGAGCCTTATATGGCTTAAATTCAGGAATGATATCAACAACAGCATCTTCAACTGGTTTTGTACTAATATCCGGTGTTGGTGAACTCACTACAGGCTTAGGAGATGGACTAAATGACATGTTATCCATTCTCTTTTCCTCAAAGTAAATCATGATTGTTCTTGCAATTGATAGAATCCATCCAATAATAGCTATTCCAACAAAAAAACTTGTTATTTCATTATCTAAGCTAGATAAAACTATAAATGGAACCCAAAGGAATTCAAAGAATGCCCCTTCTAAAAGCCATCTTTGAACATTTCTTCCATATCCTACAATAATCAATCATATACCATTCAAAAAAATGATTAGTGAAAAGACTACCCAAAGGGAACTTGATTTTTTCCTCATTGGCACAGAATTACTGCCAATATCTTTCTTATAAGTGAAACAGACATATACTGTTCTTAAAATGCATATAAACAGGAATAATAATGCGAAACCTGCTAATGTAGTTCCAAGATCATCATTATATACACATAAGAACAATAAAAACCAAGGCAGTTCATATACCAAACCTTCAATAATCCAGTTCCTATTGGATTCCTTTGAACCCATATAGACAAATGTCAATCCATTTATTATAGGAATGAATGAAAGAAGTATCAAAAAAGCTTTTTCTAAAGTGCTGAAAGCAGAATTTTCCATATGATTCCCCCTTAAATTAAATCATATAATTATATGTTTTCAATTTATATAAAATTTTTCAAATAATTATTCATTAGCAAAGATTTATAAAAAATAAAAATCATTATAAGTTAAGAATAATCAAAATATTATTAGTAAAAATAATAACAAATCATGTTAAGAATAATCAAAATATTATTAGTAAAATAATAAGAAATCATAAAGAATCAAGACTAAATAAGAATTCTTAAATTAAAATTATCAAGGTATTAGAATGTCAACTAAAGTAAACTCCCCAGATGAACTTCCTAGAAAGCCTGGAATATACATAATGAAGGATGAAAATGAGGAAATCATCTATGTGGGAAAGTCAAAATCACTTAGAAGCAGAGTGAGATCCTATTTTCAGAAAAACCTTGACAGGCCTAAGACTCAAGTCTTGATGAGTCATTTCAACAGCCTCGAATACATTGTAACCAATACGGAAAAAGAGGCACTTATTCTAGAAGCAAACCTAATCAAGAAGCATAAGCCAAGATACAATATCAGCTTAAAGGATGACAAAAGGTACCCTTACGTAAAAATAACAGATGAGGATTTCCCTAAAATAGTCATTACAAGGGATATAGGGAAAAAAGGTTCATACTATGGTCCTTTTACAGATGTTACTGCAGTTAGGCAAACCGTTAAGTTCCTAAAGCAATTGTTTAGAATAAGAACCTGCAAAAGAATGGATGGACCATGCTTGAACAGCCAAATTGACTTATGTTACGCCCCTTGCAACGGGAGCATTTCCAAAGAGGAATATCATGAGCATATCAAGAAGATAGACCTTTTCTTCCAAGGAAAGTACAATAAGATAATCAAGGACCTTGAATCTGAGATGAAAGAAGCAGCCATGAATCAGGAATTTGAAAAGGCAGCGGTCATAAGAGACCAAATCAATTCAATTGAGGAAGTCATGAACAAGCAATTCGTTGAATTGAACAACGAGCTTGACCAAGATATCATTGCAATGTCATACACTACCCAAAATGCAGTGGTGGTGGTTATGAATATCAGAAACGGGAAGATAATCGGAAAGGACGATTTCCTTATGGACGGTTCACAGCACACAAGCTCTGATGAAGTCATTTCCGCATTCATCAAGCAATTCTATGGAATAAACAGGCACATCCCTAAAGAGATATTAATCGAGGAGGATATACCTGATGATGAGCTTATTGAAGAATGGCTAAGTGACTTAAGGGGAAACAAGGTGTCTATAAAAGTTCCTCAAAAGGGAAATAAGCTCAGATTAGTTAGAATGGCAAGTAAAAATGCTGATATCATTAAAAACCAAAAGCAAAAGATGGAAAATTCCATGATTGAGCTTAAGAAATATCTCAAGCTTGAAAAGCTTCCAAGAGTGATTGAGGGATACGACATTTCAAACATTTCAGGTAAATTGGCTGTTGGATCCAAGGTCTCATTCCTAGATGGAAAGCCTAACAAAAAACAATACAAAAAGTTTAAGATGAACACTCCAGGACCTAACGATTTTGCAATGATGAAAGAACTTCTTGAGAGAAGATTGAAGCCTCTTAAGGAACATTACGATAAGATAAGAATCAATGAGGAGCACTTGAAAAAGAATGAGGCAGAAACTGAAAGAATAGTTCCATTAAAATTAGGGGAAGAACCAAATCTTATCGTTATCGATGGTGGAAAAGGACAATTAGGCATGGCTGTTGATGTATTGAAAGAATATGGGCTTACACATATACCTATAATCGGTCTTGCTAAGGAATTCGAAGAGATTTACATTCCAAACAGCAGTTTCCCAATAAGGATTCCTCAAGACAATGAGGCCTTGCATTTGCTTCAGCAAGTCAGGGACGAATCCCACAGATTCGCAGTTACATACCATAGGAAATTAAGGTCTAAAAAGATTGAGGAATCTCCATTGGACAATATCGTAGGAATAGGTAAAAAGAGAAAAATAGAACTTTTAAGACATTTTGGAGATTTAGAAGCTATTAAGAAAGCAAGCATTGATGAGATAAAAGAAGTTAATGGAATGAATGAAAAAGCTGCAACTAATGTTTTCAATTATTTCCATAATGAAACAGATAAGTAAATCCAGTCTCAAATAATTTCCATAATGAAAAAATGACTAAATTAATTTCTCAATATTTCCAAAATGAAACAGATAACTAAATCTTACTTGTGATATAATCTGAAAATAACTTAGCCAATTTCTTGTTGGTGAACATGACCTTATAATAGACATCATCACAGATTATATCCACTTTTTTTCCATCGATTCTGCAATCGATGATATCATCGAATGTTACTTTTACATTCTCCTTTCCTTTGAAGGATATCTCTTTTTCAGTTAAGAAAGCATCAGCGCGAATTCTTTTTGATTCATCATTAATTTGAAGCAGACACTTCAAGTCAAGGTTTAAGAACCAATCTGAATTTAAAAACTCATTCACAAGCTCTGGACTTGTATAGAACTTATTGATTCCTTTCTTTTCCATAAACATGTTCAAAAGGAATCTGTCAATATCGTTCTCCTTAATGATGATTTCTGCATCATTATGAGCTTTTAAGGCTTCTTCAGATGGTTTCTTAACCATTAGATCATTGTTTTTTCTTCTAAATCTGCTAAACAACATGTCTACAGTTTATTTAATGATTATGACTTGGGTCATTACAATTAGGGTCATCACATTCTTCAAAATCATAAAGCTCGAAAATAGCTTCCAAAGGAAGTTCTACAGCATTTTCATGGAATGGATTGATTACAAGACCATCAAACTCGTCATCTTCGGTTTCAGAAAGTAGCATTGCAAGGTCTTCAGCAGAAATAACTAATCCGAAAACGTCAAAATTCTCTTCTGCAGCTAATTTCTCGAGCTCATCATCATCAGTGTAAATTGGGAAGAGAACGTTTCCTTCCTCATCTTCAAGTCTCATGATTTCAAGGTCAATCTCTTCATCCAAAGCTATTTCCTCATCTGTTTTTCCTTCAAGAGCTTCAATATCTGAATTCAATTCAGCTGGAATTATGAAAGTAGCTTCCATAAAAGCATCTACAAAAGCTTCCAATTGATCTTCAGTCATTTCCTCAGGTCTGGTTTTCATGATTTCTTTAAGTTCAGGATTTTCAACTCTATCATCCATAAGTAATTCTCCATAGGATTTTATTAAAATATTTTTAAAAATTTTAATTAAATAATTAAATTATATAATTAACAATTAATTATAGTTTATTGCTTATCATATAAATAGAATACAATTTGATTTTTTATAATTATCTTACATCATAATTAATAACAAAATGCTTTCTTAACTATAATTTTATTAATCTATTTAACTATACTATTAAAATCTTAACTATAATTTTATTAATCTATTTAACTATACTATTAAAATCTTAACTATAATTTTATTAATCTATTTAACTATACTATTAAATATGATACCTAAAACTCATCCACGTTATAAATCATTATTATTTAGAGATAAAGTGAAGAATGCCTTTAAGGAAGGATATTTAGCAGATTCTGGAATGATTGCACATGGCAGAGGGGAAACCTTTGATTACCTGATTGGAGAAAAGACTACAGAAACTGCTAAAAAGGCTTGTGAAGCAGCTGTCGCTACCATATTGCTTGCTGAAAATCCTGTATTGTCAGTGAATGGAAATACAACTGCATTAGCCATTGATGAAATCATAGACCTTGCGAAAGCAACCGATTCAAAAATTGAAATCAACCTGTTTTATAGAACCCCTGAACGTGTGGAAATAATTACAAGAATGTTTAAGGAAAGGGGATGGGAAGATATCCTCGGAACAAATGATGATGAGCTATTGTATATAGACAATCTAAACAGCCCAAGAGCTACCGCAAGTAAGGAAGGAAGCTATATAGCAGACGTTATGCTTGTTCCTCTTGAAGATGGGGACAGGGCAGAGGTATTGGTTCAAAACGGCAAAAAGATCATATGCATTGACTTGAATCCTCTCTCAAGAACTGCTAAGATGTCCACAATAAGCATTGTAGACAATATTGTAAGAGCGGTTCCATTGATGACTCAAATAGCAAATGAATTCAAGGAATCCGGAAAGGCAGATGATAAGGAATTCTTAGAGAATATTGTTAATAATTTCTCCAATGAGCAAAACCTAAAGGATTCATTGGCTGCGATTAAATTAAAATAATCTTAAAAATAATCTTAATAATCTTTTTTACTTATTTTTCACTTATTTTATTTGCTAATTTTTAAGATAAACTTAATAACAATTAAAAATAAAAATATATTTTTCTAAAACTGATAATTTACAAACAATTGAAAAAAATAAAATCAAATGGGATAGAATGAAAGTAATAGGAGTAACTGGTTTACAAGGATCTGGAAAAAGTATTTTCTTTGACACTGCAAAGGAAAAAGGGGCGCTTGTAGTAAGCATGGGAGATATCATTAGAGAAAAGGCTGCAGAAAGAGGGGAAGACACAGGTACAACTGCCAGAACCTTAAGAGAGGAATTTGGACAATACATTGTAGCTGAGTTAACTGTAAAAAAGATAAAAGAGCTTTTAGAAAAAGAAGGAGATATCAAAACAATTTTAGTGGATGGAATTAGAAGCCCTTATGAAATTGAGCTCTTTAAGGAAAATTTTGATGACTTCATCTCTGTTTCCATTTATGCAAGCCCACAAACCAGATTCAAAAGGATCTCTTTAAGAGGAAGAGAAGACGATACAACCGATTTCGAAGAATTTATGGTAAGGGAAAATAGAGAATTAGGTTTCGGAATTGGAGATGTTGTATCCACTACCGATTACTTGATTGAAAATGAATGCTCTCTTGAAGAGTTTAAAGCAAGAGTAGCGGAATTCGTAGAAAAAGAAATGGATTAATTCCATTTATTACTTTTTTTTATTTTTTATTTACTATTTATACAGCTATTTAACTATTTATAGTAATTTTTAACTATTTATAGTAATTTTTAACTATTTATGACTATTTTTAACTATTTATAACTATTTTTAACTATTTAAAGTATTTTAAACTATTTAAAACTATTTTTAACATTTATAGATATTTTATCTATTTAATCATTAGCTTATTTTAAAAAAAGAGTATATTTATAGATATTTTATCTATTTAATCATTAGCTTATTTTAAAAAAAGAGTATAATTATTCAAATTTTTTAGGCTCATCCAATAGCTTGGAATCCAATTCATCTAAAATAGTTTCTATTCTTGCAAATATTTTATCTGGGGAATCATCTGCTGGTATTACATGCCAATTGTATAAAACAGGCTCTGCCATTTTTCTAACTTTTACAAAGGCTTCGTAATTTTCAAACATCTCTTCCTTTTCATTTCTCTTTTGTACACGTTCCACTAGTTTCTCAGGAGAGACATCCACATAGAAGAAATATTCAGAAACAGGTAGGGCAAAGCAAACGAGCTTATACACCGGTACGGAAATAGCCTTGTTCAAGTAAGAAACAGCTAATGTATACCTGACAAAAATCACAGTGTCTGCCTTTCCGTAATACTTAATGACAGATCTGATTGCATCTGCTCCATAACATAATGTGGCTATTATCTTATTGAGTTTACCGCCTCTTTCCAATGCAGCTTTTGAATTTCTGCCAAAGAAGTTGTCTGATGTTGGATGAGAGCGAATGATGACGGTTCCGTCCTTTTCATATTTCTCTTTAATGAGTCTAGCTTGCGTATCTTTACCAGAACCATCAAGCCCATCTATAGCAATAAACCTCTTCATTGTAACATCTCACAGACAATTAAAATAAATGATTATCTAATTAATTAAAATATAATTTATAATAATAAGTATTAAAATTATTGAGCATTATTTTAATTTAATTAAAGATATTTTTGATTCAATTTTTTCTTAAAAATTAAATTATATAACCCAATTAAGTATTTATATATCGATTATACATTATAAAGTTTTATAAAAATTATTGAAAATAGAAGAAATCCGAAAAAAAGTAAAAAAAATAGAGAAATATAATTAAAAAAAATAGAAAAATAAGAAAAAAATTAAAAAAATAAGAAAATGAAAAAAGATAAAAAATTAACAAAATAGAAAAATAAGAAAAAAATTAAAAAAATAAGAAAATGAAAAAAGATAAAAGATTAACTATTCTATAATCATATCACTGAAATATGATTCATCAGTTGCTCCAAGGAAAACAAGATCTCCATTTTCCTCATAAACGAACATGTAGATAGGTTCTTCTACAGCCATTAAGGATGAACCGCTTGAACTGCTTTCTTGAACTAAGTAACCATCATGGCCATTAATGGTTTTCTTTTCATAGTCCATGTCATCTAAAACATATTCGATTATTGAATCGGTTACATTATACTCACCATAATCTCCCACTAAGATGTAAACTGCTTTATCACCTGCATCATTTTCAAAACCAGCGGAAGAGATATAGTAGTCAACTCCAGAAGTGTTACTTTTCTCATCAACCATCTTATAATCTTCGTTTTCATTAAGTCCAGCAGGAATGAGGAAGTCAATTCCTCCAACTGTGACCTCTTGAGGTTCGCTGCTGCCGCCACTTAGGAAACCTAAGTCAAATGCAGATGCAGAACCTGCTAAAACAACAGTTAAAATTGCTAAAATAGCTAAAATTGCAATCCTATTAAATTTCATTTTATTTCCTCCTTAATTTAAATAACAATAAATCAGGGATTTATTAAATTATTGAAATTAATTAATCTTAAATATATTTTACGCTTAATAAATAATTTTTGATTTTTTTAAAATTGTAAAATCATTTAATAAAATTTGAAAAAAAAGATAATGAAAATTAAATGACATCAAATTGATTAGTGAAAAAATTTAAAAAAATATAAAAAATAATTAAAAAAAGATTTAGAAAATGATTAAAAAAAATTAAAAAAATTTAAATAAAGATTTAGAAAATAATTAAAAAAAGATTTAGAAAATAATTAAAAAAATATAAAAAAATAAAAAAAGATTTTAAAAATAATTTAAGTAATGATTAGATTACTAAATTACCTTAAAAGTTTACATTAAAAATGCTTAATATGCTATTGAACAAACCATCTAAGGAAAATCCATAGTCAGAAGAAGAACTGTCTACGAAATCGCTGATTTGATCTTTGTAGGCATTTGCATCATCCTGTACAGATTGAACTTGTTCAATGGTTTGAGCAAGGTTTTCAATATCATTGTCTGAAATGTTGATATTGTAGTTTGTACTGTAATCATTGATTATGTTTACAATGGTTGCATGATCAGTGATGTTTTCCTCATTTACCTTTTCCTTTACGTCATCCACTAGCTTGGATAAATCATCTGCACTGACATTGGAATTGTTTAGGATATCCGCTTGAGTTGCAATCTCCTGATTTGCTGCCTCTTTAACATTTTCAGGAATTTCAACATCAGTAGCTTCCTCATAACAATCCATAATACCTGCAAGAGCAGATTCACCAGTAGCGCTCACTGGACTTGTCACATAGACATGTCCTCCTTGAATACCTGCAGACTTAAGTGCTGACATGTACATTTCAGGAGTTATTGTGGTAATTGAACTGTCCACATCTACAGTAATCTCCCCATTTTGGTTCAAGTCAAGAAGAGCGGAGGAAAAGATTTTGTTTGAATTGTAATACTTTCCTGAAAAACCACCGGAAATCTTGTTTACATCTCCAGCGGTGATCACTTTTGAGTTTATGCTGTTTATATCTACATTAGTTTTGCTTGCAAAATAATCATCAACAATGGACTTGTATTGCGGATTCATATATGCAGTTTCACCATAGGTTATTACAACTTGATTGGAACTGTCTGCAAATCCAGTTGGAATAACAGCGAATGCCAAGAATATGGCAAGGCATATGGCTAGAATTCTTTTTTGCATTTTATCACCTCTTATAAATTCATAATCTTATTTTGTTAAACTAGTATATAAATGTAATCTATTTTTTACATAATCGAAAGTTTTATAAATAAAATTGCTGCTTTTTGTAAAAAATTGGAAATTTATGTTAAGTCTTTAGTGCATGAAGATGGATTAAATAATGATTTAAAAGTGTTTTTTTAAAAAAATGAATTATCTGGCAAATAATTTCCTTAATCAATAACTTTTTAAGAAAAAGGCACATAAATATTATCTAATCAGTGGAAAAATGTGATGAAATGAAGTGTTCAATAAGAAAAAAAGATTACTTGAAAATATATAATATGACCAATAATGCATCTCCCTTAGGCAAGTTCAATTGCGGAGAGCTATGCGATTCCATCTGTTGCACCGTGGAAAATGGTGAAAGGAATGATGTGCTGGAGGAAATGGTATTGTACTTGCTTCCTGGAGAAGAGGAGATGCTTGAAAACGAGTCCGATTGGTTTGAGATGTTTTATGAAACAACTGATGAGATCGAATATCCAGACTCTTGGGATGGGGAAGTCTATTATATAAAATGCACCAATCCGCCACACTGCAATAGGAGATTAAGACCTATACAATGCAGATCTTTTCCACTTAGCCCACATTTTGACAATGACAACAAATTGCATTTGATATATGATGTGGATGACATGACATACCAATGTCCAATCATAGCTGAAAAAAAGGACTTGGATGAGGATTTCCTAAAAAAGACATATAAGATGTGGGAAAGGTTAACTGAAGATAAGCTGATCTTTGACCTTATTAAGATGGATTCACTTAAAAGAGAAAAAAATAAAATAGATTTTAAGATTGTTTATTAATTAAAAAAATAACATCATACTGCTTTTTTAAAAAAAAAATGATGGTAATCAATTACCATCTATAATTATAATAAGACGCATCATCAAAGGAATCGTCAAAAGAATCATCATAAGCGTCTGATTCATAGTATGCATCATCATCGAAGTCATATTCATTGCTATGATATGTCTTGTAGTCCCTTTGAGTGATGGATGAAACCACATGAGAGACACTTGGCCCTTTTATGTGCAAATAGATCATATCATCCTCTGATGCGAAAACAAATGTTTTAACCTTATTCCTCTTATTGTAAAATCCGCTTATTCCTGAAATTGAAGTCTTATGCAATTTCTCATCATTCAATTTAAAGGAACTGAATCCATCCATTATATTCTTATTGAAGCTTGATGAATGTCTTTCCAAACTGATATTGACGAAATTCTTGCCCTTTTGAAAGTTCATATAGTTCAAACGATTCACTTCATCCCATCCTTCATCGATCAGCTTGTATGAACTTGGAACATTAAAGCCATATCCTCTCATATAATAAGTTTCAAAGCCTTTTGGCACATTTTCTTCGGCAGAAATGGAATCAATAATCATCACTGCTGAGAAAAGGATCATGAAAACAAGTAAAATAGTTAAAATGCTTTTTTTAAAACCTTTTGTTATAGTAACACCCCCAATAATTTATACAATTAGATAATCATTGTTAAATATAAATGTTTGCAATTATTCCTTAATCTGATTACAATATTTCTTTTAATTTAGAACATTATTCCTTATCAATCAGTCTTGCATCAGTTATATTATAAGTGCCATTATTTACATGCCAATCTATATCTGCATCCAATATTTCAATTCTCTTCTTAAAGATAGGCCCATCAATAACTAATGTTTCAGCCTCTCCTCCTTCAAAAGCAAGATGGAGATATGTCTTTTCGCTGATTTTCTCAAGTTCTGCCAATGCATCATTGTCAATTAGCCTGCCGAGCCATGACTCATCAAGCCCATCAGCAAAAACACCACTGATGATAACCTTAAAACCGGAATCAATCACCAAATCCATATATTCCTTTGGATCTGCATGCCAATATGGCGAAATGGCTTCAATTCCAATTTCATCTGCCAATCTTTCTATTCTGGATTTTTGATAAGTGGAAAACAATGCACCAGTGTAAATGGCTTCAATGCCAAGGCTTTTCAATTGCTTAAATCCTTCCTTTAAGTCCTCAAGCTCCTCTTCCTTCACCCCTGAAGTTTTAACTTCGATAATAGGAATGCCTATGGCTTCTGCCTGCAAATCGGTTAAATGAATATTTGGAACGTGAAACATATATGACTCATCATTTTGGGACTTGATTGAAAGGAGATATTTCACATCATCTCCATTGTTTATAGCATAATTCAAAGCCATGACACTATCCTTTCCACCTGAAAATAAAACAGCAGATTTCATTATTTACACCATTAAATTAAATAAAAAAAGTAATTGATCAATTCTCAAAAAGATTTGCGTAATCGTTATCTTCACCATAACTTAAATAACGAGAATCAGAATCATCATAATAATTATGGGAATCATCCATAAAATCAGAATAGCTGTAACTATTTGATCTTTCCATAAATGAAGTCAATCCATTATCAGAGGAAGGTTCCGGATCCAATTGTACCATCATGCCAATGATTAACAGTATTATCAGCAGCACTGTGAAAGCTAAAAAGCATTTATTGAATGTTATTTTAGATAAAAAATCATCTGATAATTTTGATGTGTAAGTTTTTGTGGTCTTTGCATTTGAACCAGAGCTTTTGGTACTGGAAGAACCTTTAGAATTTGAAGCTTTTGAAGAAGCAGATGAACTAGGGCTATTGACTTTGGAATCTCTGGAATCTACAGGTTTGGAAACAGGTCTTTCATCAGAGCCTATAGGTACAATGACAGTTGAATTGCCATCTTCTTCTGATTTGATATCGTTTTCCAATTTAGAAAAGTCAAAACCGCAATTTGAGCAATAGCGATTATTGTCATTGTGTTGCTCAAACCCACATTCCGGACAGAACTTAGCCATATTATCCCCCTCACAAAATAAAGCAATTAACGTCTTCTTCTATTCCTTCTAGTTCTTATTCTTTCTTTTTGGTCTTTTTTGAATCTTCTAGTGAATTTGGTTAAAGGTTCAACAAAGACTCCTGCAATTGCTACAGCTACCCCTACAAGCCCTGTAATGAACATTATTACATAAGTTGGAGCCAAATGCCCTTCAAAATAATGGATTGTATCCTGTACAGGTCCTTCAATAGAGATTATATTGTAATTGCTTTCATTTAGATAATCCCTAACCTCTTCCACATCATTTGAATTCACATGCACTTGTATATGGACAAAGGCGAATTCGGAACCAACACCTGCCCTATTGCTTAGCCAATTCACAAGAGAACCTAATGTAGTGGTTGAACTTGCAGGGTTCTTTAAGTCTACAGTTACTGAATTGTTGCTAACCTTAAAGGTTTCAATCTCAGGGTCACTTCTTAAATGATTTTCAACATAGGTCTTTGTGCTGTTCTTGATGAAACCTGTTTTCAGCTCAAAACCATTTGTAGAAACTGAATTAACTCCCTCTAAATTGCTGATCTTGCTTGTTACATCACTTATGTTGGAAGTTGATGGAATGTTTAGGTTAATCACTTCACTATCCAATGTAAAGAGTCCTTGAACATTGCCTATGATATATGGACTTTCTTCATAAATAGGGTCAATGAAGAAGTATCCTCCGATAGCGCCAAGAACAAATCCTATTACAATTATGGACACTATTTCCTTCCTACCAACATATGGGGATAGAATACCCATGGAAAAGGCAAATACCATAATTATGAGGAATAGGATTACAAATATTATTCCAGTAATTAAATCCATCATAATCAACTCTTTTAACAATTTTCATATAAATTTTATATTAGTTCGCTTTTTAGAGAGTTAAATAAATTTATAAATCAATATTACATTAAGATAAGTTCTAATTTTTAAAATAAAAGCAAATTGATTAATTTATTTAAGTTTTTAAACAATTTTATAATAAATATTTTAAAATTAAGAATTATCATTCTACATAATATATTTAAAAAACTTAATTTATATATTTTATGAAATGAGTGTTTTTGTTAAAAAAGTGCATGATGAAATTGGGAAGTCTCAAGCCAATCTGTTTACTTCAATCCTGTTTGAATCTTCGTCCCATTTTACAGCAATCCTGTTAAATCCTTTGGATAAATGAATATTTTCATTTAAGCCAGCATAATCAAAATGCCTTGTGATTTCATGTGAATCATCAGATAGGTTCAAATTTATTGATGCCGATCCCTTTTTTCCATCATTATATAGCCTAATGTCCACATTGCGATTGAAATCAAGGAGCACGATTCTTTTGGAGCCTTTTCCAGAAACATAGCAAAAGTCAATTGCATCAGTTATTTTAGACAATTCACTTTTAGAATTGATTGAATCCATTATATCCGTGGAATAATCCATTGCAGTTAATAGAATTGGAATAGAGATTAGGCTGATTATTAAGATCACTATCATTGAACTTAAAACATATTCAAGTGATAATTGGCCTTTATTGCCTATAGTAATATTTTTCATTGTTTTTACCTGAATTTTTAAACTATTTTGAATCATATCAATAAACTAGATATAATGAATATGAAATCTCCAAAGATTAAAAAACATATATATCCAAGTGTTATGAAAGGCATGAATGGAATCTCAACTCTGATTTCAAAGTTAGGATTTGCAATTAGATCCATCTTGTATAATCCATTTATTAATTTTATATCCTCTTTAGTCAATCCCATGCTGTTTAGTGAGGATAAATGATAAATATCATCTTCCTTAAATGCATCTAAATTAATGTTTGAATTGACCTTACTGCTTAAGTCATTAATCCTATCATATGCTATCCTATTTTTAAAGTAATAATCCTTCAAGACCATGCCTTCAGATAAGCTTTCAATAGCTACTGTCTTAGTGCTTAATTTGCTAAATGCTAAGCTAAAATCCAAAACAGATAATTTTGAATAATATTTGAACTTCCTATCCCTAATCACTCTATAAATGATGAATAATAAAATAAATGCCAAAGCAATTAGAATTCCATTTAGAAGTATTGAAATCGCCTTTGGATAAAGTATCGATTGGCTGAAGATTGTCATATTCATGCTTGTGAAATAATTTAGATTTAGGATATTCAAGTCTAAAAAGGATAATGCTAAGGACAATCCAATGAATAGCTTAAAGTCTCCACCTCCCCAAAAGCCAATATGCCACAGGATAAATGAAATGACTGTGATTAAAGCAGTTAAGGCTATGGAAAATATGATGATTAGTGGATTCCTAAAGCATATGCTTAATATTAGATTAAAGGCCAAAGCGTAGATAAATAGGATTAAACTTAATTTATTGGGAATGATTCCAAATCTTAAATCATAATAGTCAGCAATTGAAAGAATTAACAGTATTACGAACAAATGTATTTGACATGATTTGATTAAAAGATGATAATTGCCAAGAGAATGATTAAACAAATCCATAATATTCCCAATAAAAATAATGCTATACAAGAGGAAACCTCCAAGTCTTACTAATTAATTAGTGCTCCAATCCT
>SUTG01000075.1 GCA_015063035.1 Methanobrevibacter olleyae | reverse complement strand
TTTTGTTTTTAATTTCATTGATTTTTATTTATTTTTCTTTTTTTCAATTTTAATTGTTTTATTTATTTTTTTTGTTTTTAATTTCATTGATTTTTATTTATTTCTCTTTTTTTCAATTTTCATTATTTTATTTATTTTTTTTGTTTTTAATTTCATTGATTTTTATTTATTTCTCTTTTTTTCAATTTTCTAATCATTATTTTAATTATTTTATTCTAAAATCAATTAAAACTTGTTTTTTTACAATAAACTTAAATATGATGTTGTTTAATATATAATTTAATTATATAACTGATTATTTAATTTTTATATTATTTGTTTATTTGGAGGTTTTTTATGACTGGTTTAATAGATTTATTCAAAGAAGCTTTAGTATACCCTACTAAAGATTATAAGGCATTAGTTATTTTTGGAGTCATTTTCCTAATTGCTAATTTGTCTTCTGTATTGCTTGCATGGAATATTGACATTAATGGTTCTGTAATCAGTTTATTGGCCATTATCTCATTAATCCTTTATTTTGTTACTGAAGGTTATGTCTTAAGCGTTTTAAAGGAAACAATAAATCTTGGGGATGAGATTCCTGCTTTAAATATTCTTGAGAATTTCATTGATGGATTGAAATTATTGGTTGTGCAAATTGTTTATTACATTATCCCAACAATCATTGTTTTGCTTGTCGGTTGGGTTTCCGGAACTTATTCCGCTATGGCTGAAATTTTAGCTTTTATAGGAAATACCATATCCGATACAGTTGACCCTAGCATGGCTATTAATGCAGTTCCTCAAGATCTTTGGGCACCATTATTCGCTGGTCTTGCAATCACAGGTATTGTTGCAATCATTTTATATCTCATATTTGCTTTACTATTAGAGATTGCAATGTGCAGATTAGCTAAATATGAGGATATTGGAGAAGCTATAAACTTTAAAGAGGTAATTGGTGATATTCAAGGAATCGGTATCGGAAGATACATTGGATGGTTCATCATTTTATTTATTGTTGCTTTCATTTTAGGCCTTGTTTTAAGTTTTATAACTGCTATTCCATATCTTGGCATATTGATTGCATTTTTAGTTGGAGCTCCATTTATATCTTTATTTAGTGCTAGAGTGTTAGGTAATCTTTATAGTGATGCAGAATAACACTCCTGCAAAAGTCATATGGGAGAGGTAGCATAGTTAGGTAATCTTTATATTGATGCGGAATAATTTCCAAGTTTCGCAATTTTCTGCTACTTGTTTAAAGCTTTTTCAATAGTTTGGAGTATCCTGCTCTAAACTATTTTCTTATTTTTTAGTTTAAAATCTATTTTTTTCTTATTTTAGAGCATTTCTATGCTAAACTTTATATATCTTAAATTAGATAAATATTAAAGTATAATAATTATTTTACTATATATTTTATTGACTTATTTTAAAATATTGATTTAAAATATTTAATTAAAATATTATTATTGGAGATTTATTGATAGAGGTTAAAACTTGTTTAAGTTAGATGAGAATTTAATAGATGAATTCAAAAAGCCATTAGGTAAATTGTATGTCGAATTTGAAGATGCAATTCCTATGATTAAAGAAGCTAATTTCTTAATCTCTGTTGGTGATCAAACCACTAAAAATCTTCTTGATAACGATTTGATTCCAGATTTGGGAATCATAGACAATCGTATTCAACGTAAAGATCATAATCATGATATTATTCGTACAGAAAACATTTTAGAATCAGACAATCCTGCAGGCACAATCACTGAAAATCTATGGGAAACCATAGAGGAAGCTATTTCTTTAATTTTGAAAGATAGTGAAAATCGCATTATTGTAGTTAAAGGGGAAGAGGATCTTGCAGTTCTTCCATGCTTATTGATTGCACCTGAAGATGCTGTTATCTTATATGGCCAGCCTAATGAGGGATTGGTCCTTGTAAATGTTTCTGATGGAAAAGACAAAGCTGCTAAGCTCATGACTTACTTTAAGGAAATGGCTTAGTTTAATTGTATTTTATAATTAATTAAATTCAAACCCTAATGAGAGGTTTTTATAATGGAAATCGAAATTTTTGAAAAGAAAGAAAACGTTTTATTTGATAGAACTGAAGTTAAATTTTATGTTTCATATGTAGGAGAACCAACTCCTAAGCTTTTAGATGTCAAAAGCAAATTAGTTGCTTTGCTTGACACTAAAAAAGAATTAATCGTTGTAGACAACATTCAACCAGGATACGGTGAACCTAAAGCAACTGGTTACGCTAAAGTATATGGTAGAGAATCATCTTTAATTGATGTGGAAAAACCAAGCATCATTGAAAAGAACAAAGAACCAGAAGCTCCTGCTGAAGAAGAAGATGAAGCGGAAGAATAGATGATTAATGTTTAGGAGGATATTATTATGCCTGATAAAAAAGATTTATACACTGTAGAAGGAGACAAAATCGTAAGGAAAAACCCATTCTGTCCTCGTTGTGGTGAAGGTATCTTCATGGCTGACCACGGTGACAGATTCGCTTGCGGCAAATGCGGATACACTGAAATGAAAGCTAAAGAATAGATTTATTCTTTACTTTACTTTTTTACTTTTTTTAATTATTTTTATTATTTAACAATAGTCTTATGCTATTTTTTTAAACTATTTTTTACTATTTTTTTCAATATTCAAAATTTAATTTGAAAATAGGGATAGCGTTTGAAAAAGTTATATTGCACTAAAAAAACGATTCATAAAATAAGTAAATAAATGTTTCCAATTTAAAAATTATAAAAATAGTATAAAATTTAAAAACGTTAAAAGAATCCAAAATAATATTTGGATTCCTTGACGTCCAATTTTCTCAAAATAGGAGTTTACATCAGGTGTAAACCCTTAAACTTATTTTAAGATTTATATTATTTAAATCTTATCAATTATGAATTAATTCTCTTTATTTGACAGTAAATATTGCTTTAATTTCGTAATTTTTTTATTTTTCCCAATGCGTTTAACTATCCTTTTTTTAATCTATTTTAGATATTTATATAAATTATTAAAACTAAAATTTAATAATATATAACTAATTAAAGAATTTTCACGAATTCTTATTTTAAGATTATAATTAAAAATTTCATTTATTATTAGATTTAACGAGTTGATATCCTTGAAAATTAGAACTGGAAGACTTGAAAAGGAAATGACCGATGAGGCAGCAGTATACACCTCCTCATTGGAATTTGATAGATTTATCTTTGATGCAGACATTCAATGCAATTACGCTCACACTTCAATGCTTAAGGCACAAGGGATTATAGATGGAGAAATAGCAGATAAGATCCTTGAAGCATTGGATAAGCTTAGTGGTGAAGGCTTTGATGCCCTTGAATTTGACCATTCCGTTGAAGACGTTCACATGGCTGTAGAAAACTATGTAACCAAGCTTGTAGGTCCTGAAGCGGGATTCATGCATACTGCTAAATCAAGAAATGACCAAGTTGCAACAGACATAAGGCTTCTTTTAAGAGATAGGATAACTGAAATTCAAATTGGAATCCTTGAGTTCATTGAAGGAATCCTTGAGCTTGCAAAGGAGCATAAGGAAACCGTTATGATTGGATACACTCACTTGCAGCATGCGCAACCTGTTACATTGGCTCATCACTTGATGGCACATGCACAAAGCTTGAAAAGGGATTATCAAAGATTGGATGATACATATAAAAGGGTCAATCTAAACCCTCTCGGTTCCGCTGCTATGGCAACTACAAGTTTTCCTATTGATAGGGAACTGACAACTCAGCTTTTAGGTTTTGACGATTATCTTGAAAACTCCATGGACGGTGTTTCCTCAAGGGACCATATTGCAGAGACTGTATTTGACTTAAGCGCTCTTTGCACTACATTATCCAAAATCTGTGAAGAATTGGTTCTTTGGAGCACTTATGAGTTTGGAATCGTTTCAATGGCTGATGAATATTCCTCAACATCTTCAATCATGCCACAAAAGAAAAACCCAGATGTTGCAGAAGTGGCCAGATCAAAATGTGCAATTGTAAATGGTGAACTCATTACAATTCTAACAATATTGAAGGCAATTCCTTACACTTACAACAGGGATCTGCAGGAAATCACTCCTCATTTATGGAATGCATGTGACGTGGCTTTTGACACATTAAAGATTGTAAACCATATGCTTTTGACTGTAACTTTCAATACAGAAAGATGTCTTGAGTTGGCAGGAGCTAACTTTGCAACAGCTACCGATTTGGCAGACATTATGGTAAGGGAAAGAAAGATACCATTCAGGACAGCCCATAAGATTGTAGGAAGAATTGTAAATGAGGCAGTTGCTGAAGGGGTAAACCCTAGTGAAATCGATGGCGCATATGTGGACAATGTAGCAGAGGAACTCGGATTTGAAAAATTGAATCTTGATGATGAATTGATTCACAATGCATTGAATCCAATAGAAAACGTTAAGATAAGAAACGTTCCTGGAGGACCTTCTCCTGAAATGGTCCAATTGGCTATTGACAATATGAACATATTTTTAGACAATGAATTTGAAAAGCAAGGAATATGATTGCTTTTCATTAAATTATTTTATTTTTTTAAATAATTTTATAACTATTGTTAAAACATATCATTTTAATTGCTAAGTTTTTCTAAATTATTATTTGTTTCTAAATGGTGGAAATATGGTATATGATGTAAAAGCTCTTCTAAATCACATCAATAGGATTAGAAATGAAATAGGTCATGAGGAAGTCAATATAGACATTAAGGAAGTTCTATATGATAGGGACACTAACGAAATGTGGATAATCACCAATGACCGTCCTGACAAATCAGCCATTATCGGAAAAGGAGGATGGGTTGTTGGAAGGCTTAGGGAAGAGCTTGAAATAGCTAGCATTCATGTTGAAAGCTATTCTGATTTCCTTCAGAAGGAGTATAGGATGAACCTTTCATTGAATAAGCTGAATTCCTTTGTAAAGGAAAACAAGGAAAAATTGGATTACGGTTCATTTATAGCATTGAACAATCTAATTGACATTTTAAAGATAAAATTGGATAATCTCTATTCCTTTGATTTCTACAAGTATTTCAAGGATTTGGATGAAAGTCCATATGGGTATTTTGAAGCTGAAAAGCCAGCAGCCATTGTAGCATTGTCAGGGGGAACTGACAGCAGCTTTTCACTCATATTGGCTAAGAAATTGGGTTTCAATCCAATAGCCATTACAGTTGATCCTGGAACTATTGTTCTTCCAAAGCAATTCAAGCATAATATCGATAAGTTGGCAAGTGAATTGGATGTTCCTCATCAATACATTCAAGTCGATTATTCAGATTTGATTGAGGAGTCATTTACAGGAAGGT
>SUTG01000040.1 GCA_015063035.1 Methanobrevibacter olleyae | reverse complement strand
AAAAAAATAAAAATAATTAAAAAAAAGAAACTAAAAAAACAATCTTTTAAAAATAAAAAAATAAAAATAATTAAAAAAAAGAAACTAAAAATAAGAAAAAAATAAAAATGATTAAAATAATTAATCACTTACTTCAATACCTAATGAAACGAGCTTGTCTCTAATTTCATCAGATAAATCATATTGCTTTTCAGCCCTTAATTTTTGACGAACATCAGCAATTATATTCAATAATTCCTCTTCATCACCACTGGTTCCATCATCATTTTCAAAGAAATTGATACCTAATATCTGACTGATATCTGCAAACCAGTGCTTAATAGCTAAAAGGTCATCAATGATTATATTATTTTCATTCAAGTCTTTATTTGATTGCTTGATGAATGAGAAAATAGCTGCAATAGCTTTAGGAGTACTGAAATCATCATCCATACTCTTAAAGAACTCACTGACTCCCTCATTTAATGCATCATAAGAAGATTCATAATAATCAAATTTAAGCAATTCTTCGAAAAGCTCATTTTCCGCTAAGTCAGCCAAATAAGCAATATCATCAGAAACATTGCCTTTCTTAAATTCACCTTCAATCTTTTCATCTAAAACTTGAAGATAATTCTTTATCCTTGCAACATTTTTCTCAGCTTGATGTAAGCTCACTTCACTAAAATCAATAGGGCTTCTGTAATGGGTTGCAAGAACGAATAATCTGAATGTTTCACCAGAATACTCTTTCAGTAAATCTCTAATGGTAATGAAGTTACCTAAGGATTTAGACATCTTTTCACCGGAAACATTCAAGAAACCTGTATGCATCCAGTATTGAACTAATGGCTCCTTACCTGATACAGCTTCCATTTGAGCAATCTCAGAGTCATGGTGAGGGAATATTAAATCAAGACCTCCACCGTGAATGTCATATTGAGGGCCAAAATACTTTTCAGTAATTGCAGTGTCTTCAATATGCCATCCAGGTCTTCCTTTTCCCCATGGGGAGTCCCATACTGGTTCACCAGCAAACTCTTCTGCTTCTCTATTTTTCCATAAAGCAAAATCGTTAGGGCTTTTCTTAGAACTGTCAATATCAATCCTATGTGTTTCAAGCTCTTCAATCTTACGATTAGCTAATTTACCATAATCCTTAAACTTAGCGACCTCAAAGTAAACTCCAGTCTCAGTTACATATGCAAATCCCTTATCAATCAATCTTTGGATTTGATCTAAAATCTCTTCCATATGGTCAGTAGCTCTTGCAAAATAGTTAACGCTTTTTACATTCAAAGCAGCCATATCTTCAATAAACCTTTTTTCAAATTTTTTTGCAAGCAATTTGGAGTCTACACCACTTTCCTTTGCTCTGTTGATGATCTTATCATCAATATCAGTAATATTTTGTAAGTAGAATACAGAATATCCCTTAAATTCCAAATATCTTTTAATGGTATCAAAGGAAATGTAAGTTCTTCCATGGCCAATATGAGCATCATCATAAACTGTAGGGCCACAAACAAAGAGTTTGATCTTATCTTCAAATAATGTATTCAACTCTTCCTTTTCCCTTGACATTGTACTATAAATTTCCATTATATCTCCTTAAAACAGTTTAATAAATAAAATAAGTCTAAATTAAATAAAAATAAACTAAATGATATAGAATAAAATTATACCTGTTAGTTTATAGCAATCAAAAAATTAAAATTAGTAGAAATTCTACTAATTTTTATAATAAATGCGCTTCAGAACCTAAACATGCTCTACAATCTGCAGGCATGTGTCCTTTTTCCTTATGGATTTGACAAATGACATCTTCCATTTTAATTCTTTTACAAATATAACATGTGCGTGGAATAATATCTAATTTAGTTGCAGTTCCTTCATTTAAGTCATTTGCAAAGTCTTGAATCAATGCTTTTACATCATCATTGAACTCAATTCCGCTACCTCTCTTATCAGTTAAATACTGAGATACAGCAGGTTGAGTAATATCCATCAATTCAGATATCTTTTTTTGTTTCATTCCTAATTTCAATAAATCTTTTGCTAATTCAGATCTAATAGCCGGTATAATATACCATACTACCATTTCACAAGGTGGTTTCATAAAATACCTCCTAATGTTTAAAATATTTTTATCTTATAATTATCAATTATAAAAATAATTTATTCATCTTCAATATAATTATTTAATTTATAAAAATTCTTATAATTATCAATTATAAAAATAATTTATTCATCTTCAATATAATTATTTAATTTATAAAATAATTTTTCATCAGCGCCTTTGAACACTTCTTCAACTTGTGAATCATGACTCAATTCCACATGGTCTATATCGTGGAAATGGCTTAAGATATTGACTCTTTTTTCAAGCTCTTCCTGACGTTCCAAAAGCAAATCAATAGCTGATGAAACAGGGTCTGGGAATTCATGCTCTAGATCTAAAACACATTTACGGTCTTCATGAATAATTCTGCTTGGTACCCCAACTGCTGTAGCTCCACTTGGAACATCCTGCAATACAACAGCTCCCGCCCCTACCTTACAGGAACGGCCTAAAGTGATGTTACCTAAAACCTTTGCTCCAGAACCGATTACCACCGCATCTTCAACAGTAGGGTGCCTTTTGCCTTTGCTTAAACTTGTTCCACCAAGAACTACTCCCTGATAAATTAAAACATCATCTCCAACAATAGTTGTTTCGCCTATTACAATACCCATTCCATGGTCAATAAAGACTCTTTTACCTATTTTAGCACCAGGGTGAATCTCTATACCTGTCAAGAATCTTGATATTTGAGAGAAGAATCTTCCCCAAAACGGCAAGTGATGTGTCCAAAGCCAATGATGCCATCTATGTAATATAATGGCCCAAATCCCTGGATAACAAAGTAGAATCTCTAGACTGCTTCTTGCAGCGGGGTCTCTTGCCTTTGCAGCTTGGAGGTCATCTCTTAAATCATCAAACATATATTCACCAAATCAATAAGTATGCAATAACTATGCAATAACTATGCAATAACTATGCAATAACTATGCAATAACTATGCAATAAGTAAATAATTTAACTATTGTTAATTTATATTATTATATCTAATTAGTTTTATATAAACTTAACATTTGTTATAATAACAGAGTTATATTTTTCTTTTTTAATATATATACTATCTTAATCAATAATGAAAATTTAAAAAAAAATAATGAAAATATAAAAAAGTTTAAATTTTTTTTTTGAAAAAATAAAAAAATGGAAAGATTCGTTAGAATAAATCTCCGAAAATCCATTCAGTTGACAAGTATCTTTCACCAGTATCCGGCAATATAACTACAATGGTTTTTCCTTCATTTTCAGGACGTTTTGCAAGTTCTAAACCTGCCCAAGTAGCTGCACCAGATGAAATTCCAGTAAGGATACCTTCCTCTCTTGCAAGTCTTAATAAAGTAGCCCCTGCATCCTCATCTTTTACAGGAATGATTTCATCAATAATATCCAAATCAATTACACCTGGAACAAAACCTGCACCAATACCTTGGATCTTATGAGGTCCTTTTTCACCTTTTCCTAAAGTTTGAGAACTGTAAGGTTCCACTGCAACAGCCTTGAATTCTGGTTTTTGCTCCTTAATGTATTGTGCAATACCTGTAACAGTTCCACCAGTTCCTGCTGCAGACACTACAATATCCACTTTTCCCTCAGTATCCCTATAGATTTCAGGACCAGTGGTTAATCTGTGGATTTCAGAATTTGCTTTGTTTTCAAATTGCTGTGGCATGAATGAATTTGGAGTGTTTTCAACAAGCTCTTTTGCCTTTGCAATAGCTCCACCCATACCTTCACTTCCAGGAGTCAATACAATCTCTGCACCAAGGACTGCAAGAAGCTTTCTTCTTTCAATAGACATTGTCTCAGGCATGGTTAAAATCAACTTATAACCTTTTGCAGCAGAGACAAAAGCAAGCCCAATACCTGTATTACCACTTGTAGGCTCAACTATTACAGATCCTTCTTTAAGCAAACCGTCTTTTTCTGCAGTCTCAATTAAATTAACTGCAACACGGTCTTTAATGCTGCTTACTGGATTGAAAGATTCCACTTTCACAAGTACTTCTGCATCCAATCCTTCTGTTAATTTGTTTAATCTTACAAGAGGAGTATTTCCAATAGCTTCAGTCATGTCATTAGCTATACCTCTTTTCAATTCAGGAATGTTTACCATAATTATCACATCATAAAATATAATTTGTTAAAATAATTCTTAAAAAGCCTATTATTAAAGAATATAAAAAATAATCCTTGCTTAAATCCCTTCTAATAAACAATCTTTAATATTTAATATATTAATTTAATAAGTTATTTTATTTATAATTTTAATTTACAATAATAAATCTTGAAAATCAAAATTACAAATCATACAAAAGTTAAAAATATAACAATTGTTATATAATAATTAATAAGTGATGATATATAAATATTTCTATAGAAAACAAATATTTAGCAATCTTAAGAAGATAAAAATAAAATATAAAAATAATTTATAAAAATATAGGGTAATTTATAAAAATAATTATTATATTATAAAAATGCCTTATAAAAATAATTTATAAAAATAAATATGAAAAGTATTTTAATAATATTTATCTAAAAAGATGATAAAATGACTCTCTTTAAATACATCATTAAATCAAGCCCAATTGGAGAAATAACAATTATCTGGAGGAAAAAGCCTAAATTCCAAATTGAAGAAATAATCCTCTCAAGACCTGATAAAAGATCATCACAAATAGCTAAAGAAAAATATGAATTAGAAAGAGAACTGACTATAAATAAGAAATCAAAGCAATTGAATAATGTATTAAAAGAATTAGATAATTATTTTAACGAAAAGGATTGTAAATTTTCACTTGAATACCTTAATCTAGAGAAATTTACCCCATTCCAGAGAAAGGTATTGGAGAGTGAATTCAAAACAAAGAAAGGCACCATAAACACATATAAGGACCTTGCAAAGGCAGCAGGCAGTCCTAAAGCATACAGGTCAGTGGGAACTGCACTTTCTAAGAATCCATACCCTATAATCATACCATGCCACAGAACAGTTAAAGCCGACAGAACCATCGGAGGATTTGGTGGTGTTGCAGAAGGACTTGAATCTAAAAAAACACTTCTTGAATTAGATGGATTGATGATTCAAGACAAGAAAGTGGTTGGAGACAGCCCTATAATTGCACTTGATAAAACAAGCCAAACAAAACTGGTTTAATCATTTAATTTACTTGAATCATAGTCACAAAGGTCTGTAAGCGGACACTTGTCACATTGAGGGCCAATAGGTCTGCAAATGGTCTGGCCAAACTGGACCATCAAGTCATTCAAATCCACCCAAAGCTCTTTAGGAACCTTTTCCATCAAAACAATTTCTGTATCTTCAGGTTCCTTTGTATCAGCAATGCCCCATCTATTGGATATTCTATGAACATGAGTGTCAACAGGAATAGCTGCATCCTGGAAGGCAAATACAATTACACAATTAGCTGTTTTTCTCCCAACACCTGGAAGCTTTAGCATTTCATCCATTTCCCTTGGAACCTCACCGCCATATTGATCAATCAATATTCTTGAAACTTCCAATATGCGAGCAGCCTTTACCCTATAGAATCCAGCAGGCCTAATCAATTCCTGCACATGCTCCACTGGGGCATCAGCAACTGCATAAATATCCTGATAAACATCAAATAAGGCATTTGCAGCTTGATCTGTATTTTCATCCCTTGTCCTTTGAGATAAAATAGTCCTAATCAACACTTTATAAGGGTCATGGTCATGGAAAGTACGGATAGTGTAAATTTCATTCAACCTTCTAAAGATTTCTCTTATTCTCTCTTCATCATTCATATTCTAATCTCCAATATAGATTCTCATAAATCTTTTCAATTTATTTCAATTCCATTTCAATGCCAATTTCGCCCATAAGCTCAATGAAATTAGGGAATGATACATCAAAGCATTCACCATTCTCCACTTCAATATCATGTTTCAATCCAAGCAACGAAAATGCCATAGCCAATCTATGATCATTATGGGATTCAACTGTACCATCACCAATTGTTTGGCCATAAATTGTCATCCCATCTTCAAACTCCTCAAGCTTGCATCCTAACTTTTCAAGCTCCCTGCATGTGGTGTCGATTCTATCAGTTTCCTTTAATCTTCCATGCTTTACGCCAGTGATTGTGGTTTTTCCTTCAGCAACTGCTGCAAGAACCGCTACAGTAAGCAATAGATCCGGTGCATTTGATAGGTTTACATCAATTCCATTTAAGTTTCCATCAGACCTTAAAGAAACATAATCATCAAAAGAAGTGACATTGGCACCCATTTCCTCTAGAATATCCAGTATGAATTTATCCCCTTGTTTGGAATCACTGAACAGATTATCTACTCTTATATATCCTCCCGCAATAGCTGTTGCTGCAAGAAGATAGGAAGCGGAAGAATAATCCCCTTCAACAATATAATCGCTGGCAATGTATTTTTGGGGTTTTACATTGAATTTAACTCCTAAGCAATCAGTGTGCTCTTTCTTGCATGTTTCATGGAATTGATAAATCTCTTCTTCAATCTTTATTGAGAATTTTTCTAAAATGGAAATGGTCATGTCCACATAAGGCTTTGAGACAAACTCAGGATAAACTTCAAGATTTATTCCCTTTTTAGACAAAGGGGCTGAAATGAGAATTGATGAAATGAATTGAGAACTGATGCTTCCCAATATATCTGCCTCTCCACCATCGTAACCAGGATAAATCTTAAGAGGAGCCTTGTTATTGTCATTTAATGATTCTATCTTAACGCCTAAATCTTCCAATGCATCAATCAATGCTCCCATTGGCCTTGTCTTAAGTGAATCATCACCTGTAAATATTACTTCATTGTCAGATAATGCAGCCACACTTGTCATAATCCTAAGTGTAGTGCCTGAGTTAGCGAGATCAATCATGTCTTCAGAAGGGTTCTCGCTGATATTATGTAATTTTCCTCCAGTTCCTTCCACTTCCAAATATTCAACAGTTTGACTTTTATCCCCTTTGAGGATAATTTCTTTCTTCCTATCAATTTTAGCGCCAAGAGCTTCACATGCCCTTATGCTTGATAAGACATCCTCAGAGTAAAGCACATCAAAGAGTTTAGATTTCCCTTCAGCAAGTGATGCGAGAATAACCGCCCTATGACTATAGCTTTTAGAAGAAGGAGCTTTAACGGTTCCATTAATTTTAGAAAAGTTTTTTATTTTAAGATTCATTTAATACATCCTTGGATTAATTAAATAATATTAATCGATTTTTAATATAATTATCTATTAAACTATTAGATTAAAATTAATAATAAACTTATCTAAAATAGAAAAATTCATTATGAAAAATAGAAAAATTAAAGAATCATTAGAAAATAGGAAAATAAACATTAAAGAATAGAAAAATTAAAGAATTACTAAAAAATAGGAAAAATGAATAATGATTATTCCGATGAAAATTTAAATGAAAATAAAAAAGAAAATAAAAAAAGATAAAGAAAAGTTTTAAGAAATTTTAAAACTTTTTATAACTTTTACAAATCTAAAAGTCAATGAAATATCTTAAAACAGTGAATACGCCAAGGGCTAAGCTTATTGTAAACCCTACAAAACCAAGTACAGGCATTTCATAAAATCTTGGACCTACATCAATTAGCATAACCAGTGAAGAACCGATTAAAAGTGCTGCAATAATTATAGCAAGTGATAATTGGTTTGTTATCTCACTAATATGCTTTACTTCAATATTTACAGTCACTTCCCCTTCTTCAATTTTATAGATTGTTTTTGATATAAGGCTTGGCAATGCTCTTAATACATGTTCAAATGCAAAGAAACTGTTTTTGGCATTATTTGCCATTTTTAAAGGATTGTACCTTTGAACCATAAGCTTTTTGGCAATAGGCTTAAGCAATTCCACAACATCAATATTCGGATCCAAACGCAATCCTATATTTTCAACCATTGACAAACCTCTAGCCATAAGAACAAATTCGTTAGGCAATCGGACATCATATTTTTGCATTAAGAAGAGCAAATCCTCTATAATTCCGTTAAAACGACTTAGTTCCATGCCATAATACTTAGAGAATAAATCATTCAAGTCACTTTTTAAAAGGTTGAGGTCTGTTTTCTCATTTAAAATGTCCATACGAATTAATTGGTTAATCAAGCCGTCGATATTGTGGTCAGAGAAATGAATCATCAATTCAGCCAAGTCTTGCCTAAACTCATCATCAAGAACTCCCATCATTCCAAAATCGATAAAGCACACTGCATTATCCTCAGTGATAAAAATATTCCCTGGATGAGGGTCTGCATGGAAAAATCCATCAAGGAAAATTTGTTTTAGATAAGCACGAACAATCCTGTCTGCAATAAGTATCTTATTGTATTCCGGATCATCACATGAAATGACCTCAGATAACTTAATGCCCTCAACATATTCCATAGTCAAGACTTTTTCAGTGGAAAAATCAGGATATGTAGCAGGAACAATAATCTTATCATTATATATGAAATTGTCATTCAAATGCTTGATATTCATCAATTCATTGTCAAAATCCATTTCCTTATGAATGGACCTTTCAAATTCATGAACAACAGCTGGAAGATTGAGATGCTTAAAGCTAGTGTTGAACCTATCTGATTCATTGGCAATGAATTTCATAATGCTTAAATCGGTTTCAACGATTTCCTCAACATTGGCTTTTTGAACTTTAACGGCTACCTTCTCACCACTATGTAATTTAGCCTCATGGACTTGAGCAATGGATGCTGTAGCAAGAGGAGTCTGGGAAAACTCTGCAAAAAGCTCTTCTATATCTCCTCCAAGTTGAGTTTCAATCATTTCCTTAATCTCTTCATAACTAACAGGGGGATTTTCATCATGAAGCTGTGAAAGCTCTTCACTGATTTTCTCCCCAACCAAATCAGGTCTTGAAGCCAACAATTGACCAAATTTAATAAAGGTTGTTCCAAGCTCTTGAAGCATTAATCTTAATCTTTCTGGAAAGTCTTCCTTTAATAATTCCTTATTATCCGCCTCACTTCTAAATGGACTAATCCTATTACGGGTTGTTTGACCTAAAACCTTATCAAAATCATATTTCCTAAAGATTTTTATAATTTCGTCAAAACGTGAGAGTGTTTTTCTTCACATGATAATCAACCTACTTGGAATTATGGAAAAAATTATTTAATTGTGTTAAATTTAATTGTGTTAAGAATTTTATATTTATATATAAGGATATATAATTATATGATTAAAATTATAATTAAATTTATCTAAAAATAATAAAAAAACTTAAAAAAATAATAAAATATTATTGAAAATCTATTCATAAAATTAATTCACTGCTTTGTCTTATTGACTAAATCCAAAGTCAATTGGTCTCTTTCCCCCTCAAAATATTTTTCTAAGACTTTAGAGAAAACATCATTGTCACTGACCAATTCAAATAAAGTCATAGAGCTTTTTAATTTTTTGGAGTCAGTAGAACCGAATATGTCTTTAGGATTATCCCTATTCAATTCTAATAATTTTTGAGATATGCTTATTATATTAGTTTTCAAATATTCGTTTTTCATATATTCCTTCGCTTCATCTAATCCTTCAATGCCATAATATTTAGAGGTAAAGCTACTGCCTAAACCTTTAATTTGGGGAAATATATACCACATATAATGATTTATCTTTCTGCCGTTGCTGATTTCCCTAAAAGCCATTTCATAATCTTCCTTTTGTGCATCTATAAACCTATCCAAACTCATAATATCCCCCTATAATTTATTAAAAAGCTTATTCATCAATGCAAAAATTAAAAAATGAAAATTAAACAAAGGATTATAAAATCCCTTCCCAAAACATGCAAATGAAAAAAACCAATCAGAAAAAAATAATTAAACCTCTCCCAAAACATGCAAATGAAAAAACTAATCAGAAAAAAAAATAATTAAACCTTTCCCAAAACATGCAAATGAAAAAACTAATCAGAAAAAAAATAATTAAACCTTTCCCAAAACATGCAAATGAAGGAATAATTATAAAAACTTATTTTCAAATTCTATTAAAACATTTAAAAGATCATAGGATAATCTTTCAATGGATTTATACTGAATGTCCTTAGGAACTTCCCAGTAGGCAGCTGCAATTCCTCCTGCAATAGCTGCCATGGTATCTGCATCCCCGCCTAAAGAAACGCAGTTTCTGATTGTATCCTCATAATCATCAGCTTCCAAAAAGCAAATGATAGACTCTGGAACAGACCCTTGACAAGAAACATCAAATTTATAGTAAGGCCTTATCTCATCAAGAGTTCTACTTAAATCATAATCATATCTTATCTCAATATGCTCTCTGATTTCCTCTTTTGATGAGCCAAGTCTTGCCAGATAAACAGCATCTGCAGTAGCTAATGCTCCCTTAACTCCTTCTGGATGGTCATGAGTAACAACAGAAGATAATTTAGCAAGCTTTTGGACCTCTTCCAAAGAGTCTCCAACCCATGCAACAGGAGAGACTCTCATTGCAGAACCGTTTCCCCAACTCCCATAAGGCTTCGGATGGTCTGTTCTTAACCATTGCTTAAACATTCGACCATATCCTCCATTAGGATACTTGTTTCCAAAGGATTGCAATTGTCTCACCAATTCCTCTTTGGAGTTTTTATCATTGAGTAGCCATTTAGCTACAGCAAGGGTCATGATTGTATCATCTGTAAAAGTAGACCTTTTATTAAAAAGAGAGAATTCTTTAGTTTTGATGGGATGGAACTCATAAGTGGATCCAATTATATCCCCTGCAATTGTGCCAATAATTCCTTTCATATTTTACCCCCATATTATTATATAATGTAATTATGAACTCCGTTACTTATAAAAATATCTAAAAAGTATCCAAAAAGCATCAAAAAAAGCATCGAAAAAGTTTCAAAAAGCAATTTTTATAAAGCTCATTATTTATAATATTTAATAAGGAAAGAAAGGTGGAAAGATGAAAACTATCGTAATCAATGCAGACCCAAAAATTAAACAGGAAATAGGCAAACTATTGAAATCTGCAGCAGAAGGTGCCGAATCTGTAGGCAGTGAAGTCGAATACTTTGATTTGTATAAAATAGATATGCGAGGTTGCATGATATGTTCAATCTGCAAAAAGAAAAATAAGGAAAATTTCAAATGCTACTGGAAAGATGATTTATCCCCAATAATTGAAAAGATCTTAAATGCAGATACACTTTTAATAGGTTCTCAAATTTTTTTCAATGAACCTACTAGCCATTACAGGGCTTTAGTTGAAAGGCTTGTATATTGCATTGTTTCATATGATAAAAACTACTATTACAAAGGAAAAGTCAATGTAGGCATCTTTTATAGTGTCATTTCTCCAAAGGAACATTTTAAAAAGAATGTTCGTCCAAACCTCAAATCAACAGAAGACTTGTTTAAAATGTTAAATGGAGAAGTTAAAGTATATGAATCGTACAAAGGAATGACAAGCAAGAAAAAGACCGAAGATGAAATTAAAGAAAAGGAAAAGGAGTTTGAAATGGATTTGAAAAATGCATTTGAAATAGGGTCTGAATTAAGTAAAAATAAAAAAATTAATTAAAAAAATGAAAATAAAGATTATTTAAAAAAATAAAAAATAGCCACGAAATAAATGAAAAAAATTAAAAAAATAAAAAATAGTCACGGAATAAATGAAAAAATAGTCAAGATAGATGATAATAATTAAAAAAAGAATAAATTAAAGAATAAAATAAAGAATAAATTAAAAGAACATAACATAAAAAAACATCATTGATTTTTTAAGAAAAATTCCTTTAGTTTTTCTTCGTCTATTTTGTAATTATCAATTATTTGGCCATCTTCAATATGGATTATGTGTGAACATGTTTCCATAATCAGTTCATAATCATGAGTAATTATAAAGGAACTTACTCCAATGCTTTGAAGATACCTTAAGTTTTCACTTACTTTCATCATATTCTTTAAATCCAACCCACTGGTTGGTTCATCGAAAATCAATATTTCCTTTCCAGAAGCAATAGCTGATGCAATAGCCACCCTTTGCTTTTCTCCACCAGATAAAGCCATAGGATGAACATCTTTTAAATGGATTAGATTTAAATTGCTTAAAATCTCTTCTGCAAAATCAATATCATCTTCATCCATACTCAATAGCACTTCATCAATAACGCTTTCAGAGAACAATTGATGGTTAACATCCTGCATTACCATATAAGTGTTCTTTAACCTAGCCTTCCTATTAAAAGATTTGCCATCATAAATAAGCTCACCGTTACATGATCTTTTAAGACCACATAAACAATTTGCAAATGTTGATTTTCCAGCCCCATTACTTCCAATGATTGCGATTATCTCATTTTTTGGAATCTTAATATTGTCAATTCTTAAGGCCTGTTTCTTGCCATATTTAAAATTAAAGTCTTTAAGCTCAAAAAATTCATTATCTTCAGAATAGTAGTCATTTCTTTTAGCCTTTAAATTCTCCAAGTTCAATTGCCTTAATCCTAAGTCCCTATGGTCAAGACCTTTGAATTCATCTATTGTCCATTGATTGGAAATCTTTCCATCCTTCAAATAGATTACCCTATCTACGACATTTGGCAAAAAGAATAATTTATGCTCTGCAATGATTACAGTTTTGCCCTGCTTCTTCCATTTTTTGATTATTTCCTCAAAATGCCAACTTGACTCAGAATCTAAGTTAGAAGAAGGCTCATCTAAAACTAAAACTTCAGGATAAACAGCGGAAACGGAAGCACAAGCAATTTTCTGCTTTTCACCACCTGACAATTTAAAAATATTCTTTTCAAGCAGATTTTCTAGATTGAAGTCAATGACAACAAGATTTAATCTATTGATGATTTCATCCTCATCAATGCCTAAATTTTCACAACCGAATACCAATTCACTTGTTGTGTCAACATTGAAAAATTGTGTTTTAGGATTTTGAAATACAGATCCCATATGTTCAGCTATTTCATAAATAGGCATTTCACTTATTCCATCATCATTCAGATAAACTTCCCCATCTCTTTTTCCATCAAAGAAGTTTGGAATGAGACCATTTAAAAAACGGGTCAAGGTTGTTTTGCCGCAACCTGATTCACCGCATAATAGGATGACTTCACCCTTTTCAATCTTAAGATTGATGTTTTCTAAATTGGCCTCATCATTGTAGGAAAATGAAATATTATCAATATTAATCAAATCAATGCCCTCCTATAAAATAAAATGCATAAACCAAAAATCCAACAATTGCAATTGCAATCAATATGTAATCCAATAAGGTGAATTTCACTTTAACCAAATGGGTTCTTTTTTTAGGACTGCTGAGACCTCTTGTGAGAGATGCTGCAGACAATTCATCACTTGTTTTAACAGCACTGATTAAAATGGGAACCATGTAAAATTCAACCATCTTTAAGGGGTTCTTCAATGATTTCAATGTTAATCCAAACCCTCTCATTTTCATTGCATTCGTGATTGACTTTATCTCTTCATATACTGATGGAATATATCTGAATATGACAGAAAATGGAATTGTTATGTCCTTTGGAACATTGCTTCTTTCCATAGAAGCTATAAATTCACTTACCTTTGTAGTGCTTATTGTATAATAACCCATCAAAAGAATAGGCAACATTCGAGAAGCGGTATAGCTAACAGTTATCAATATAATTGCAATTATGCCTGTAGAGCTTGGAAGCAAGTAAATTTGAATATATTTGGCAATTAAATATAACACAAAGTAAATTATGGCTGTTTTTTTATGATTTGAAAATAATAAACATAAGAATGGAATTAAAACTAAAATTCCACTTATATATAATGGCGCATCATTAAAAACCATAAAACTTAAAATCACGAGGAGGAAAATCTTTGTACGCGGATCCAAGTTAAAAAATGTTTTCTCTTCATTATTTAGTCCTAATTCCATTAATCTCACCAAATTTGTTCATTCAATTTAATCAAACATTTAAGCAATGCCTGCTTTTTCAAAGTGTTTTTTAAGAACTATCTTTCCAATATATGCACTGATTAAACCACAAATGAAAGTTAAAATTATTAAGACAATTAAAAATTCATTTGTTATGAATGGTGCAACTGTATTTACATAATCTGCTCCCATTGAAGTGCGCATAGATCCCATATAAAAGTCTCTTAATATGAAAAATGGTAACATATTACCCATGATTCCAAGTATAAAGACACCATGACTTATAATGGAATTCTTTAAAGAGGAATAATTTCCCATCTTTAAAATGCAATCAGCAATGAATGCACATAGTGTGAATACAAGTATAGGAACCCAAGTATGACCTGATAAAAACATGACAATTCCTAAAATCAAACCCATTAAAGTCACCATTCCAAACTTATTGACTCTTGTTAGGAATAGCATGTATGGAATTCCACAAACCAATGCAGCTATAATTGGAAGTGCTAACAACACTATAGGGATATAGCCAAGCATTCCAAAAATAAATACCAAAACGATTATAATCACTGAGAAAATACCAACAGTGATCAAATCCTTTACATTTAATCTTTCACTCATAATTTTTCTCCTTAATTTTTTTAAAGTGGATAAATTTTATTATAAAAATGGAAAATGCAGTTACTCTTATTATAAAAGAGGAAGGGGAAATTAGATTTCCCCATTGCAATTATGGAAATAAGAATCAGATTTTCCAGTCACCACTTAATTTTTGTAATTCAACCATGCGTTTGAATAAACCATCACAAGCAATTAACTCATCAGGTGAACCTTGCTCAACAATTCTACCTTCATCTAAGACAACTATTTTATCAGCGTTTGCAATGGTACGCATCCTATGAGCAATAATAATAACAGTTTTGCTTTTGATTAAAGTTGAGATTGCCTTTTGAATCTTGGATTCATTTTCAACATCCAAAAAGGAAGTTGCCTCATCCAAAAGGATTACATTAGCATCCTTAAGCAAAGCCCTTGCAATGGAAATCCTTTGCCTTTGGCCTCCAGACAATAGCTCACCATTTTCACCAATGACAGTATCATATCCATTTGGAAGCTTTTGGACAAATTCTTCACATTCTGCAAGTCTTGCTGCTTCAATTACCTCTTCATCACTTGCATCCTTTTTACCTACACGAATATTCTCCATTATAGTATCATTGAACAATATTACATCCTGGAAAACAATTGAAAAGTTCTCAAGAAGCTTTTCACTGTCAAGATCCGCCAAGTTTTGCCCACCAAGTGAAACTTCACCGGAAACAGGATCCCAGAATCTTGCTGCAAGCTTTGAAACAGTGGATTTTCCTCCACCAGAAGGCCCGACAAGTGCTGTGACTTCACCTTGCTTTGCAATGAAATTGATATCAGTCAAGACATTTTTCAAGTCATCATAATTGAAATTGACATCATTAAATTCAATATCATAACTATCCAAGGAATATTCAGTTAAGCCACCTTCAATAACAAGTTCTTCAATCTCTTTTGCCCTATCAATCTTAATATCCATCATCAATATTTCAGTTAAGAACAACAATCCGTTTTCAACTGGTGCATAAACAGTTGCAGAAGCTATCAGGAATATCAAAAGAGTGAAAATAGAAACTTGCCCATTCATGATTAGACTTGAGCCAACCACTATCACAGAAACTATTCCGAGATTCAATACAACTTTGCCTGTAACTACACCAACAGAAGCCATCAATTCAGATTTGATTCTTGATTTTTCTATTCTTCCAGTGATTTCGGTTAATTTAGACAAGTATTCATTCGCATAGTTATATGATTTCAAGTCACGAATGGATTCAATGCACTCCTGCATGGAATCCCCACATTCAAGCAAATCTGCGGTTATGATTTCACTGCCCTTATAAATCATTTTCCTTGAGAAATAAATTATTATAAAAGCTATTGGAACTACCCATAATAAGGCAATAGCCAGTCTCCAATCAAAGAACAGCAAACCGATAGCCACAAGAATCAGAGATAGTATTGAACCTAATAGTTGTGGAATTGCATGTGAGAAAACATGCTCCAAATCAGTGCAGTCATTCATGATAGTTGCAGTCAAGTCAGCCAAATCCCTTCTTTCAAAAAAGGAAAGAGGCAATTTTCTTAAGTTTTCGCCTAAATTTATTCTCCTGTTTTCACTTTCAACATAGGTTGTATTGAATACAAAATGATACTGTTTCCATGAAAATGCGAAAATGATTCCCAATACAATCAATATGGCAACAATGAACAATCCTAAATTAGGCTCAATTATTTCACCGCCAATTAATGGATTGATCCAAATATAAAGAAGCAATGAATAAAGCCCTACTGGAAACATGAATGAAATATTTTGAAGTGCAGTATATAAGATGCCTTTAAGCAAATTATCTGAACCCTCTTCTGTAAGGCCAAACCTTTCACTGAAGTACTCTCTTATCATTATGCCACCTCACTTTTGACTTTCCATTGAATGGATTGATTAAACTCATCCCACATTCTGGAATAGAAACCATCAGCCTCTACAAGAGAATCATGATTTCCCTCTTCGACAACTCTTCCTTTATCTATTACATAAATCTTATCAACATTTTTTACCGTAGACAACCTATGAGCAATCATAATGACAGTCTTATCCTTAGTGATTTCAGAAATTGCCTTTTGAATCATGTATTCATTTTCAGGGTCTGCCAAAGCGGTAGCCTCATCTAGAATGATAATTGGAGCATCTTTTAAAATAGCCCTTGCGAGAGCTATTCTCTGTTGTTGGCCTCCTGAAAGGTATGTTCCTTCAGTTCCGATTACAGTATCAATGCCATCAGGCAACTCATCAATGATATCATCACATTGTGCCAAACTCAATGCCTTTAAAACATCTTCTCTTGAAGCTCCTTTTCTACCAATAGCTACATTATTGTAAATGGAATCCTTAAATAAGGTAGTGTTTTGGAATACGAATGAAATGTTTTCCATCAATTCCCTTGTGGAAATATCCCTCACATCAACTTCTCCTACCTTGATGCTGCCTTCATCCACATCCCAAAATCTTGGAATGAGTGAAGCGATTGTGGTTTTTCCACCTCCAGATGGTCCAACCAATGCAACGGAATCGTTTTCATTAATCCTTAAATTGATATCATTTAGAATATGCTCATCATTATCAGATTTCTCATAGTCAAAATATACTCCTTCAAACTCAATTGAATGACTTTTAGGTTTTTGAGGATTGCTTGATTCGGCTAAAGGCTTTTCATTAAGGATCTCTTCTATTCCTTCCAAAGCATAGCTTGCCAACATCCAATCTTGTGAAACAGTCATGATCCTATTCATCATCACAGCACAGACTGGTGTGAAAATAATGTAAAACATGAAGTCGGCTAAGAATTTAACATCAGCCAAACCTCCAACAAGCAATATTCCTGCAGGAATCAATAAAGCGAAAAACCCATTGATTGATACAGTGAATGCAGTCATAGGAAGCTGGGTTGACAAAGAATAATTTGCTGAGAATTTTCCATAGTTTCTTATTGCATCAATGAAGTTCTTAAATGAATAGACACTTTGTTGGAATGCCTTTGTAACCGGTATTCCCCTTA
>SUTG01000039.1 GCA_015063035.1 Methanobrevibacter olleyae | reverse complement strand
TTTTTACTTCTCATTATTTTTTTAATTTTTATTTTCTTCTTTTCTTAACTTTTTTTACTTTTTTTACTTTTCATTATTCTTTTATTTTCACTTTTTTTACTTTTTTTACTTTTCATTATTTTTTTAATTTTTATATTTTCTTTTTTTCACTTTTCACTATTTTTTGGCATGTTTATTTTTGCTATTTTTAAAAATAGTAATATTTAATTATAAACATTTATAAAGATATTATTATATTATTAATTTGATTAATTAATAAAATTTTAAGACTAACGATAATATTTTTGGTGATTATTTTGATAATTGGTGGTTCAGCATCACAAAAATTGGCAGCGAATGTTGCTAAGGAATTAGGAGAAACCTTATGTCCTCTTGAAACTAAAAAATTCCCTGATGGGGAAAGGTATGTTAGGATTAAAGGGGAAGTTGAAAAGAATGTTACAGTTATTCAATCAACAGGTTTTCCTCAAGATGAAAATTTAATTGAATTGTTATTTATACTTAGAACTCTTAAGGACTTAGGTGCAGAGCATATTAAAGTGGTTGTCCCATATTTAGGTTATGGTAGGCAGGAATTAAGATTTAAGGATGGGGAAGCTATTTCTGCTCAATTGGTATCTAATCTGATTGAAGAATCTGGTGCAGATGAATTCATTTCAATCAACTTGCATGAAGATAGCGTCAGAGATTTCTTCAACATCCCAACTGCAAACCTTTCTGCTATGGCCCCAATTGCAGAATACATTTCAGACAAGGTGGAAAACCCTATAATCATCGCTCCAGATAAAGGGGCTTTAGGATTTGCAGAGGAAATAGCTGAAATCCTTGGCTGCAACTGTACCTATATGAGCAAAGTCAGATTAGGTCCTGATAAGGTTGAAACCAGAATAGTCGATGTTCAATGTGATTTTGACTCAGAAGACCTTGATAAAGTCAAGAAGGATTCTAAAGTGAACATTGATTCTGTAGCTGGAAAGGAAGCGGTTATCATTGACGATATTATTGCTACCGGTGGGACAATCGTAAATGCAATCGGTATCCTCAAAGAGCATGGTGCAAAATCTGTAGATGTCTGCTGTGTTCACCCAGTTCTTGTAAATGATGCTGTTTTAAAGATCATGGCTGCAGGAGCTCGTGACTTATCCAGTACAGATACATTGAAATCAGATGTTAGCTGCATTTCTGTAGCTAAATTGATTGCTGATGCTTTAAGATAAATGCATCTTTTAAAGATATTTTTTATTTTTTAATTTTTTTCTATTTTTCTTATTCTCTTTAAAAGTATTACTAATTATTCATCGAATTAATAATTGTTTTTATCAATAACAATAGTTTTATATTATATTAATTAAAATATTATATTGTAATTTAATTAATTTTATTTGGAGATTAAAAATGCACGAATTTGCTATGGCCCAAGGGATTTTTAACACTGTTATGGATACTGCAGAAGCTAATGATGCAATTGAAGTAACTGAGATGGTTATTGAAATTGGAAGATTGGCTATGTTAAACCCCGAACAATTGAAGTTTATGCTTGGCGTAATGTGTGAAGGAGAAGAAAAAACTAAAAATGCCGAGATGATCATTAATACTGTTGATGTTGAAATTAAATGTTACAATTGTGGCTATGAAGGCACAGGCAATGTTGATGACAGTGATCATTATGCCCCTATGGTCTTATGCCCTGAATGTGAAAGCCATAGGGTTCAAGTTGTAAATGGCAAAGACATTACTGTTAGAAGCATTAGCATTGAAAAAGAAGATGATGAAAATTAGTCAAGATTCACAATAAGAAATTCCATTGATTTAATTAAAATTTCTTTTGATAATTTTGATAGTTTTTTCATAAACTACTAAAAATATTATCCAAATTTTTAAAATTATTAAACTTATTATAAAATTATATGTTTTGAAGGTGAATCATATGCATAAGATTGCAGATGTAGAGATAGCAAAGAATATTATGGCTGCTAATGACCGATTAGCACATAAGAACTTACATTTATTGGAAGACCACGATATATTTTGTATAGACTTTGTAGGAGCTATTGGATCTGGTAAGACCTCTCTTATTGAAGACTTAATTGATAATCTTGATGAAAAAGTCGGTGTACTTGCAGGAGATATCATCAGTGATTTTGACGCTTCAAGAATCAAATCCCACAATGCACCTGTTGTAGGATTGAACACTGGTACAGAATGTCACTTGGATGCGCATTTGGTCAGTCATGGTTTAGGCGATCTTCCTCTTGAGGATATTGATTATCTTTTCATTGAAAATGTAGGTAATTTAATCTGTCCTGTTGACTTCCAATTAGGTTCTCATATGAGAATTGTTGTTGTCAGTGTTACTGAAGGTGATGACACTGTAGAAAAGCACCCTTACATTTTCAAAGACTCTGACTTGATTATCATCAATAAGATTGATTTGGCTGATGCTGTTGGTGCAAGCACTGATAAGATGGTAGAAGATGCTAAAAAGCTTAATCCTGACGTTAAAGTTATTGCTACCAGTTTAAAAGAAGGTAAAGGATTGGATGAAGTGATTGAAGCTATTAAAGATGCTAAAGCCCATCCAGCTGAACATCACCATCATCATGAGCACGACCATGATCATGAGCATGAACACAGTCATGAGCATGAGCATAGTCACGGACATAGTCATGAGCATGAACATACTCATGAACACTATCACTAATCTTTTTCTTTTTTATTTCTTTTTTAATTTTTTATTTTTCTATTGGTCTTTTGATTGGTTTTTTATTTTCAATCAATATTTTTTTATTTTTTATTTTTCTATTGGTCTTTTGATTGGTTTTTTATTTTCAATCAATATTTTTTTTATTTTTAATTTTTTTATTAGTCTTTTCATTGGTTTTTTTCATTTTCATTGATTTTTTTTATTTTTTATTTTTCTATTGGTCTTTTTATTGGTTTTTTGTTTTTATTTGTTTTTATTTTTTATTTCTGTTTTTACTAAAATTTATTAAGTATTACTAAAATATTAATTATTAATTGTATTAAAATAGAAATTAAGAGGTGATTTCATGAAAATATGGATTGATATATCAAATGCTCCTCATGTAAGATTTTTTAAGGATGTCATTAAGTATTTTGAAAATGAGGGAGAAGACGTTTTAGTCACTGCGCGTAAATTTGGTGACATTCATAAATTAATGGATATGTATGATATTGATTTTGTATCTGTAGGAAAGCATGGAGTCACATTGGAAGAAAAACTAAAAGAGAGTGCACAGCGTGTAGTGGATTTGGCAGACCTTGTTTCAGGTGAAAACTTTGATGTGGCATTGTCAAAGCATTCAATTGAACTTCCAAGGGTAGCATTTGGCCTTGCAATTCCAAGTCTTTTCGTTTTGGATAACGAGCACGCAATGGCTGCAAATAAATTGACTCTTCCATTATGCAGCAAGATCATAGTTCCAAGCATTATCGATGAGTGGAAATTGATGCAGTATGGTGCAAATCCTAATGATATCATCAAGTATGATGGAACTTCTGAATTGATGCACTTTAACAATTTCAAGTTTAATGAGAATATCTTTGATGATTTAGGCCTTGACTTGCCTCTTCAAAAGACTATTTTAATGAGACCTGAACCTTCTCTTGCTTCCTATTTGAATACTGATTGCAGAAAATCTGTATTGTCTCCAGTAGTGGATGTATTAAAGGAATATGCTAACATTCTCATTCTTCCTAGATTTAAAGAGCAAGCGGAAATTTTTGAAGGAATAAAGAATGTAACCCTTCTAAAGCCACCTGTTGACACTTCAAGCATCATTAAGGCATGTGACCTTGTCATTGGTGCAGGGGGAACAATGAATAGGGAAGCAGCTATTTTACAGACTCCAGTCATTTCCTGTTATCCTGGAGACACATTATCTGTAGACCAGTTTTATGTGGATAATGGTTTGATGTATAGAACAACTGATTTAGAGGACATTACCAAGCAAGCGTTAAGCTTTATAGTAAATCCCCACAAGCCAATTGAGTTAAAAACAGACAATTTATTTGAGCTTATTGTAAATAAGACTTACGAATTAGGAAATTCTAAAAAGTAAGTTTTATCTAAATATTATTTTCTTAACTCTTTTTTTAATTATTTTTTTAATTATTTTTTTAATTATTTTTTTAACTCTTTTTTTAATTATTTTTTTAATTATTTCTTTATTTATTTTATCAGATTAAGCAGGACTATTTTTTATCGCAATTAAACAATCTTACCCATTCCTCATTAGGCTTATAATCCTTAAAGTATTTTTCAAAGATCTCATTTCGGTTTTTAATTATCTTTTCATACTTTTCAGGGTTTTCCTCCTTGAATTTATTATGAAGCGCTACAGTTAAACGATTCAAGTATTCATTCAGATTTTTCTTTTCCTCTTCACTTAAAGTGTCAAAGATATCAATGTCTTCATGATTTTTTAATTCAATGGCCCTTCCTTCTTCTGTCAATTCAACAAGGAGCACCCTTTTGTCTTTAGGTGAGGGAACTTTTCTTATGAAATTTTGCTGTTCCAGCTTATTCAAGGTTTCATTAAGTGAAGTGACACTGATATTCAATATTTCAGATAATTCCTTAGTGGAAAACCCATCTTTTCTTTTTAAAAATCCAATTAATCGGCCTTGTCCCTTAGTGATACTTTTCATATCAGGGTTCTGTTTTTTATTTCTCTTATCTAGTATTTCATTTATCATGATGAATTTATGGAATAATAATTGATTATTCACTTGATTAGGATTAAACTTATTGATATGGTCTTTCAAATCTCCATCTAAATTATTATCCCTATTCATATGATATTCTCCTTTCTTTGTGTGTTAAGGGTATTGTAATAATATCCTTTTTGCTCCAATAGCTCTTCATGGCTTCCTTGCTCGATTATGTGGCCGTCTTCAATTACAATTATCTTGTCTGCATTTCTGACGGTTGACAATCTGTGAGCAATGATGAAGCTTGTTCTGTCTTTCATTAGCTTATCCATAGCCTCTTGGATTATCTTTTCAGTTCTTGTATCAACTGAGGATGTCGCTTCATCCAAAATCAGTATCTGCTTATTTGAAAGGATAGTTCTTGCAATTGTCAAGAGCTGCTTTTGGCCATGGGATATATTGTCTGCGTCTTCGTTAAGCTCGCTTTCGTATCCTTCAGGGATTTGCCTTATGAAATTATCTGCATGAGCCTCTTTTGAAGCATTGATGACTTCCTCTTCACTTGCATCCAATTTACCATAGAGTATATTATTGTATATTGTGTCATTGAATAGCCAAGTGTCTTGAAGCACCATTCCTACAAGAGACCTTACGCTATGCTTGTCATAATTGTTGATGTTGACCCCGTCAATCTTTATTTCGCCGCTATTTAGGTCATAGAATCTCATAAGAAGTTTCACTATTGTGGTTTTGCCGGCTCCAGTTTCACCTACAATAGCTATTTTCTCACCCTTCTTGACTTTAAATGAAAGGTCTTTGATTACCAAGTCATCTTCGCTGTAACCGAAGTTGACATTTTCAAAGCTGATTTCATCATTAATCTCCTTTATTTGCTCTTTGGAAGGGTTTTCTTCAATTTTTATTTCAAGGAACTCAAATATTCTTTCACTTGCAGCCATTGCAGTCTGTATCATATTCATTATTCTTGTTATCTGTTCAATAGGTGTTGTGAAGTTTTTGGAGTATTGGATAAATGCCAAGATGTCTCCAACGCTTATTGCCTTTTGAAGCACAAGCACTGCCCCAAGGACTGATATGATTACATATTGCAAATTGGAAATGAAGTGTACAAAAGGGCCGGATAGGCTTGAAAAGAACTTGGATTTCCATTCCTGTTCATACCATTTTTCATTTTCCTCTTCAAAGATTCTCATGGATTCTTTTTCCTGATTGAATGATCTAATGATTTCATGGCCTGTAAAGGATTCTTCAATTTGACCATTCAGGTTACCTCTGTGTCTTAACTGCTTTAGGTAGTAGTCCTGTGAGTACTTGGTTATGTATGTTATAATCAGGAAAGCTATTGGAACCAATACTATAGTAGTGAGGGTTAACCATAAGTTAATGGATAGCATCATCACTGTAACGCCGATTATTGTTATGACTCCAGTCAACAATTGGTTGAATGTTTGGACAATTCCTGTTTGGAGAGAGTCTACATCGTTTGTGATTCTGGATAATATGTCCCCTCTTGTGTTTATGTCCAAATCCCCCATTGACAAGTGGGTTATCTTTTCTATCAGGTCCTTTCTTAGATTATAGCTTATGTCTGTTGTGATATCAAGCAGCAGATAACTTTGCAGATATGAGAAAACAGCGCTTACGATATATAGAATCACTATTGCAATGAGCAGATTCATTATATGGTCCAAGTTCATGTTTCCAGAATTTATTCCCTCAAATATTGCAGTTGTAGCAAATCCGATTAAAAGAGGGCTTATGACAGAAAACACTGTAGATATGATTCCACAAATAACTGTCAAGCTTAATTTCAATTTATATCCTGTCAAAAGAGAGAATATGTTTTTTATTGATTGCTTAGCGTTAGCTGGTTTTTCAGGAGGCGCTCTTCTTGGTTTTCTTGCCATATCATTTGCCTCCTGCTGTTTTCTTAATGTAACTTGTATCCAAGATATAATTTGAGGATTCCTCATTATCATACAATAAGTCTTTGGAACGGTCTATTTGGGAAGATACGATCTCTCTATAGATATTGCAGTTTTCATTAAGGTAATCATGGCTTCCCTTATCGATTATCTCACCTTCATCAAGCACAATTATCTCATCAGCATCCATGATTGTTGAAATTCTTTGTGAGACAATGAGCATTGAGGAATTTTCCTTTAGGCCTTTTAAGTTTTTCTTAACTTTTGATTCAGTATTCATGTCAAGGGCTGAAAAGCAGTCATCAAACAGGTAGAAGTCACGTTCTGCCAATATGGACCTTGCAAGCTGAAGACGTTGCTTTTGCCCTCCGGAATAATTGGATGCTCCTTGTGAAACGCCGTCATCTAAGCTTTCTATAAAGTCAACTTCTGCCATTTTCAATGCTTTTTCAATCTCTTCATCACTTGCATCCTCTTTTCCTATAAGCATATTGGACCTTATTGTTCCTTCAAAAAGAATTGCCTTTTGTGGAGCATATGAAATCCTCTCTCTCAAGGCTGTTAGTTCATATTCCTTGATATTTTTGTCATTGACTAGAATTTCACCGCCAGTCACATCCTGAAGACGAGGAATAAGATTTAGAATTGTGGATTTGCCGCTTCCGGTTCCTCCGATTATAGCAGTGGTTTTTCCCCTTTCCAATTTGAAGCTAATGTCTTTTAGGGTTTCCTTTTCACTTCCAGGGTAACTGTAAACCACATCCTTAAATTCAATTACAGGATCATCATCGATGGTATTGATTGGCCCATCACTGATTGTTATTTCTGTATTTATCACTTCAGCTACACGTCTTCCAGATACTAAAATCCTTGGGATCATGACAAGGAACCCTCCCATCATTAAAAATGCCATAACTATTTGTGTAGCGTATTGGATGAATGCTATGATTGTTCCAGTCAATATCTTCCCTTGGATTGCATCATATGCTCCAAAGTATAAGATGAGAACTATCATTAGGTTTAAGAGTAAAGTCATTGCAGGCAATAATACTAAGAGTATTCTGAATACGTTCAAGTTCACTGAACGGAAGTCTTCATTGGTTCTTCTAAATCTTTCCTCTTCATAGTCCTGTCTTACGAATGCCTTGATTACAGGTATTCCCATCAATATTTCCCTTGAGGTCTGGTTGATCTTATCAGTCAATTCCTGCATCACCTTGAAGTAAGGAACGGTTCTGATGAATATTATGACAAAAGGGATGATTGCAGCAGCGAATGTCACTGCAATGATCCATAAAAGGTCGGTTCCAAGTTCCATTGCCTTAAGTATGCTTCCTATACCTAATATTGGTGAAAACAGTATTGTTGTAAAGAACAGTCCTAGGAATATCTGTATTTGGTATACGTCGTTTGTATTACGTGTAATGAGTGATGCTCTTGATATCTTGTTCAATTCAAAGTTTGAGAACTTCAATATCTTCTCATAGCTTATCTTTCTCAAATCCCTTCCATAAGCCGCTGACACTTTGCTTGAGAAGTATGATAGCCCTATTGTAGCTAAAACCCCAATCAAGACCATAGCCATCATCATTGTCCCCACGCTTATTATGTAGTCGAAGTCTGTATTCTGTATGCCTATATCCACAATGTCTGCGGTGTATTTAGGCAGAGTAAGGTTACAGTAAACATCAATGAGTAGGAATGCAACAATGAGAATAAGTGGGATTATGCTCTTTTTTAAAGGGCTAAGAAGCTTTCCTATAGTTTTTATTGTTTTGCTTAAATTCATGTTTTTATTCTCATAAGTTTTATTATTGATTTTTCTAATGGTAAACCTTGATTAAAATTCTTATTTTCTTAATTTCTTAAAGGTACCTTTAAATTATTTTCTATAGGTACCTTTTAATTTTATATTATATAAATATTTTCAATTCTTTTCCATTAATTTTCATACGCTCTTCCTTTTATTTTAATAGCAAGTAGAAACTAATATTATGATGTTCATATGGTTACCCTTTTTTAATTTACAATATTAAATTTGAATCATTTTATTTGGTTTGTTTGATTATTGAATTAATGATCGGTGTTTAATAGGGATTTTAAAAAAGAAACGTACATCAAAGTTATACTATACATCATATCACGTTGCACACATAAGGAAAACCTTGGAAAAACGGTAATTTCAGTTTTGCTCTATTTCATTGACTTCAATTATTATGAATTATATGGTGAATCATTGACCAATGAGGTTTATTTAAAATCAAGGATAGGAATAGTTCCAAAACATTTCAATGAGATTATGAATCAGCTGATAAGGTCTCATAATCTATATTATAGGCAAGAGGTCTACTATTATTACATAATCAAAAGGTATTACATTAGGCAGATTCCATTGTTTAATTTCACTAAAGATGAACAAATGGTCATTAACAATGCCATTTATGAGTTAAGCGATTTCAGCGCCACGGATTTACTGATTTATCAAAGAGGGGATATGCCTTATAAATTGTCTGATCTGGACTCTCAATTGGATTATAATCATGTTTTCTATAGGGATGAGCTTTATTCTGTTCGCAAGTATTGATTAATGGATTAGTATATTGGGCTGTTGCATTATTCCTCTTGAATAATATAGAAAACTTTAAATGTAACTATAATCATTATAATTATTAAACAAATATTTGATTTTATAGGGGGAATTTTATGTATGGTTTATGTCCTGCTTGCGGAAGTGAACTAGATGACGAAGGAAACTGCTGGGTATGTGGATACATGGCTCACTGTGGCAGTGTGGATGATTATGACTATGATGATTTTAATGATGAATACTTACCTTAGGAGATCTTTTATTTAGGTGATTATTATGCTTATTTGTCCGATTTGCGGTTTTCCATTGGATAGTGATGGTCGTTGCTGGAACTGTGGATATTGGATGAGGACTCATCCATTGGATCCTTTTGCACCAGGTTCTATTTATAATGGTGGAAATAGTGATGATTAGTTAACAATTTATTTTTTTATATTATTTTATCTTATTTTACCTTATTTTATCTTATTTTATCTTATCTTTATCTTATTTTTAGTTTATTCTTATTTTATTTCTATTTTTATTTTAATCAGCTACGTAATTTAAGTTCAATGTTTCTTTTTTCACCACATTCATTTAAAGCTTTTTTCATAAAGTCAGATTTATCATTTAAGTTCATGTTTACAGTCTTTTCCTCTGCTTCTTTTAGTATGATTTCTAAGTCATCCAATTCAAGCAGATTAACTGCTAAGCAAAAGAATACGTCTCTACGGCCTGTATCATACTCTGCTAAAAGCCTATTCAGAATTTCTTTTTTCAGCATCTGTTCCTTTCTGTAATTCTCTATTCCTATTCTTTTTGCTTTTTCCATATCTTTCTTTTGATTTCTATGTGAAATTAGAGAATCATGCAAGTCAACCCCATCATACTTTTCACAGGGGCACTCTTCACATTCAAAGCAGTAATCAATATTTCCATGTTCCATGCTGCAAGGTGCAAAACCGCAAATCTTATAGCAAGAACTGCCTTCACGGCAACCGGTGCATCCTCCTCTAATAAGCATAGGGCATAAACCGCAATTCAATCCACATAAGGATAGGCATAAATCATTTCTTTTAAATTTTTTTGCTGCCATAATAATCGTTCGTTTTTTAGGGTTTATTTCTTTAATATTTTTTATCTTTATGTTGTTTTGTTTGTTTTTTTGGGGTTTATTTCTTTAATATTTTTTATCTTTATGTTGTTTTGTTTGTTTTTTTGGGGTTTATTTCTTTAATATTTTTTATCTTTATAATGACCGTTTATTTTTTCTGATTTCCGCAAGTCTTTCGAAATCTCCGTTTTTTATTTCATATTCAAGCGCATCAATTATTTCCCCTTTCCTGCTTAAGAAGTTAGGACCGGTTAAACTGGCAGCTACTGTGTGGTGAGTGATAAATGAACAGTCACAATCCAGATGCTCTACAAAGGTCTTAAGTTCAATAAGCATCTCTTTTTCAGATAACGGGGTGAATTCCCCTCTCTCTGCCTCTTCTAATAATTGGGTGCCTGGAAACAATGTCAATCCGCCAGTTCCAACAAGCATCGGATTGCATTGGCTAAATATTTCAGCAGAATTTATGGCATGATCCATACTATGTTCCTTACCTGCAACGCCGTTTAAAAAGCTCATCCAAAAGTCAATGCCAGCATCATTTAATTTTCCGCACTGTTCAATAATGTCCTCAGAGCCATATCCCTTATTGATTCTATTCAATGTCCAGTCATCTCCACTTTCAACACCAAGGGAAATTTCCCTTAAACCCAAGTCCTTTAGACTTTCAAGCTCTTCAACGGTCTTGTTTTTCAAATCAGAAACCCTGGTTTGTGTATAAATATATTCAATTTCTGGAAGATATTCATTGACCTTTTCCAAAATAGGCTTTAATTTATTGTATGTCATAACTAAAGGATTTGCTGAAAGCAATTGTATTGTCTTTGCATGAGGGGCAAATTTTGCCAATTCCTGCAAGTCCTCTTCTATAAGTTCCATCGCTTGGGGCCTAAACTTTATTCCTTTATACATTGTGCAGAATTTGCATCTGTTATGGGTGCATCCTTGTGTAATTTGTAATAGGGGAAATGTTGGCCAATATGGGTTTCTGTATACTGGTTCTGTAAAATGCATTTTAACACCTAATGTTCATTGATAAATTTTTTAATGGTTTCAGCGACTTCATGGGGCATTTGGCTCCATAGTGCATGAGTGGTATTTGGGAAATCATTTTCAAGCACAAAATCATCTTTCACATGTTCTTTAATGTAGTTCACTGCTTCAATGGAATATAATGGATATTCTGGCATCAGGTATAAAAGTGGAACAGTGATCTTATCCATTGCAGGACGTTGATCGCTTCTGAATAGGGAATACCAAAGACTTGCCATTGTCAGGGTTTCAACACGGTCGCCAAAGCTTTTGATGAAGTCTTCTTCTTTTTCTGAACTAATCTCTGATGGGTTTAGGCTCATAATGTTCTTAAAGATATAAAATGAAGCGTAAGCGGCATCATCAAATATTCTGTCAAAGTCTTCCATGAAATCTTCATCACTCCACTTTCCTTGAGCGATGCCTCCTTTCCATCCATCATTGCGCATATATGGTGACATGTCAGATGCAACTATCCTTTTCACTTTGCTGCACCCAAATTGGTTAACATAACTGTATATTGTCGCTGCACCTAGTGAATGACCAATTAATGTAACATCATCCAGATTCAATGATTCAATGATTTCATTCAGGTCTTGGCCTAATCTTTGGATATTCATATGAACTGTTGATTTGTCTGAGTATGAATGGCCTCTTTGGTCATATAAGACAATATTGAAATCTTCATTAAACTCATCATAGAGTTTCTTATTGGCATTATGAGAAGAGTTTAAGCCATGACAAAATATTAATGTTTCACCTTCACCATAATTTTCATAGTATAATCTTATTCCATCACTCATAGTTAAATAAGGCATAGAACAACTCCTTAATTAAGTCTCTTATGATATTATTGGGGTAACCTTATTAATTATAGTATTGATTTATAGTTATTTAGAATTGATTTATATTTGTTTAGATATTGTATTTTCTATTCATCTTAATAACATTTTCATGAGAGAAGTCACCGCCTGCAAATTCAGCGAAGTTTCCCATTATTTTATTTCTATTCTCCGCTACACTCTCTGGAGTTTGAGTGGATTTTTCTTTGATGGATTTAAGCTCTTCTACTGTATAGTCGCAGCAATATCCTGCAGAGTTAGGTTGCATCTTCCAGGATTCGGCAATGCTTCCTGCATCATAGGAATCAAAACCGCATTGGTCTACCAATTCCATTACGATTTTCTTGGATTCCTCATCATCACCTGCAACTTGCATTGCAAGTCTTCCTTCTTCTCCCTTTTCTTTGCCAAGCTCTGCAAGTGAATGTGCTAAAAGGTTATTGAATGCTTTAATGACCGGTCTTCCAATGTAATTGGAAATCCAAAGACTTTCAACTTCTCCATTTCCCAATCCTTCAATTGCATTGTCTCTCATATCCGGGTAATAGTTTCCAGTATCTACAACTATTGCATCATCAGATAAGCTTGAGAAAACAGTTTGGGGTATTGAACTAATTGCACCATAAGGTATTGAAAGAATTAATACTTCGATGTCATCTGAAATTTCATTCAAATCGGAAGGATATCCTCCAATTTCATCTGCAAATTCCTTTACCGCATCTTTGCCTCTTGAATTTGCTACCTTAACGTAATGGCCTTTTCCTGCAAGTTTTCTAGCTATTGTTCCACCGATTGCTCCTATTCCAATAATTCCTATTTTCATAATTCAACCTCCATAAAATGACTAAAGATTATTTATTACTTAATCTTATTTTATAAAGAAAAATATATAAATCTTATTATTTATTTTGCTGATTTTTTTAATCTAATATTCGCATTTGAATAAGTTTATTTAATTAAAAATCCAGCATAATCCTTTTTTTACTTTATTTTAATTTAAGAAAAATTTAGAAAACTATATATGTAAATTTGGACATAGTATGTGTAAAGACTAAAGAACCTTTAGTCTTAAAAAAAATTAAAGGTGAAAAAATGGGAAGATTAGATGGCAAAGTCGCAATCATTACCGGATCAACCTCTGGTATGGGTAGAGCTTCCGCAGAACTATTTGCAAAAGAAGGAGCAAAAGTTGTTGTTGTAGGAAGAAACGAAGGAAGAGCAAATGAAGTCGTCGATGCAATTAAGGCTGAAGGCGGTGAAGCAATTTATGTCATTGCTGACATGTCCAATCCTGATGATTTGCAGAATATCGTAGACACTACTGTTGACGAATTTGGTAAAATTGATGTTTTATTCAACAATGCAGGAATGTTCTCTTTAACTCCTATAACCGATTTATCTCTTGAAGACTGGAATAACATATTGGCAGTTAATGTAACTGCAGCATTCTGTTTATCAAAATTAGCAATACCTGTAATGAAAGAAACCGGTGGCGGTTCAATCATTAACACCAGTTCATCTGCTGGATTCTCACCTAAATATGGTGCTGTAGCATATGTAACAAGTAAACATGCACTTATTGGTTTAACCAAATCCCTTGCAATGGAATTAGGTCCAGATATAAGAGCTAATGGTATTGCACCAGGTTTGATTGATACACCGATGGTCGCTGCTTCTGGTCCTGAAGCTGAAGCTGCAGGTCAAGCAATGGTTACTGCAACTCCAATGAAAAGAAAAGGTTTAGGTGAAGATATTGCTTATGCAGCAGTATACCTGGCTAGTGATGAATCTTCATTTGTAGATGGTCAAATATTAAGAGTTGACGGTGGAGAAGGAATCTAAAGTTTTAGATTTAATATAAAAGGAGTGAAAACTCCTTTTTTAATAATTATCCATAATAAGATCAAGCAATAAAATAAAATCAAAAAAGTAAAATTTTAGAGAGGAAAGTCCAATGGTAGTTAGTGTAATTGGTGGAACTGGTCCACAAGGTTTAGGAATTGCTCTTAGACTAGCAATTGAAGGTGTTGAAGTTATTGTCGGTTCTCGTAAAGAGGAAAAGGCATTAACTGTAGTCGAAGAAGCAAAAGAAAAGTACGCAGAATATGACTTATCCAATATGTGTGGTATGGCTAATGAAGATGCAGCGAAAGAAGGGGATATTTTAATCCTTACTGTACCTCTTGCAGCACAAAAACCAACACTTGAAGGAATCAAGGAATTCTGCACAGATAAAATAGTTTTGGATGCAACTGTGCCTCTTGAAACTGCAATTGGAGGAAAGCCATTCAGATTTGTAGATTTAATGGAAGGTTCCGCTGCTGAAAGAACTGCAAAGATTCTTGAAGGAACCGGTGCAAAGGTAATTTGTGCATTCTGTAATATAAGTAATTCTCATTTATCAAATATTCCTGAAGAGATTGACTGTGACTGTTTAATTGCAGGTGATGATAAGCAGTCAAAAGAAATTGCGGCAGAACTCATAAATAAGATTCCTGGAATAAGGACTATTGACACTGGAATACTTGAAAAAGCAAGAATTATCGAAAAGATCACTCCATTACTAATTGGATTAAACATTAAATACAAATCCCATTATGGAGGACTTAGAATTACAGGAATTCCAAAATTAGATGAATAATATTTAGGATTAATATATTTTATTCTCCGTTGCCTTTCTTTCTTGTTACCTCTTATTAATTCTAATATTATTCATTTTTTTATTTTTATTTTCATTGATTTTTTTTAAAAAATAGCAATTTTATATTTTAGAAACAATATTTATTGAGATTTTAGAGATCTTCATTGATGGATTTTCTATAATAATCTGAAATCATATTGATAAATATCTTTTTTTCATCCTCATCATAGTTTTCAAAAAACTTAGCTTCCCATTTATATGCGATGCCTAATAAGGAGAAAACAGCAGATTTTCCTTCATCAGTTAAATTGATTATTCTTCTGCTTCTGTTATCTTCATCAAAGTCTCTAATAATGAGATTGTTCTTTTCTAGGCGTTTAATGATTTGGCCCACATTAGCCTCTGAGACAACTAATATGTCTGATAGTTCCCTTTGAGAGATATTTGGATGATAGAAAATGTTTACTAAATAAGTAAAATCCCTTGGAGTAATGTCCTTAAAATAATTTTTTAGAAACTTGTTGTATTCCGCATTAATGTAATCCATATAAAGAATAACTGGGATAAATGAGTTATCTCCATTTCCAAAATCAAAATCTACCATTCAAGCCCTCCAATCAAAGAGTTGTTAAAAAAAAAATTATAATATATTGGTCATATATAGTTATTTTAATCTAAGCCTTTAACTTATCATTAATATTAAATTGGTTTAATAAATATAAAAATTTTTATAATTTCTTAATAATTTTTATAATTGCTCTTCTAATTTTCAATCTATTTTTCTATCATATTAATTAATTTTATTTATAACATTTAACAAAAATATAAAGTGATTAATTATTATAAAAAATAATAATAAAATTAAAATATTTTTATTTAAAAATTATTAAAGTGATAAAATGAAAGCATTAGTTTTACTTGGATGTCCTGAAGCTCCTTCACAAACTCCTATTGGATTGTATGCTTCATATAAGTTAGGTCAAATGGGCTATGATGTTACTGTATCAAGCAATCCAGCAGCAGGAAAGATATTGGATATTTCAGATCCTGAAGGGGTTTACGTTAAAAAAAGAGTTGACATTGAAAAATGTTTGGATGAGATTGAGAAAGGAGATTATGACTTATTGGTAGGTTGCGTTCATAAGGATGCAGCAGCTACTTTCTTCATAACCTATTATCATATATTGAAATGCAAGTCATTGGCTCTTGTATTCTCAAGGGATGCAGAAGAAGTGGCTGAATTTGCAGATATGGTTGAATCCTCTACTGATGCAGATATCGTTGCTGTAAGGGCTTTCCATAATCCAAATCCAATTAAGGTTAGATTTGACAAATACTTGAAAACTTTAGAAGAATAATTATTATTTCAATAAAATTTATCAATTATTATTTAATGATGGTGATTAGATGTCTTTCTGTTTAGAAACATATTTGCAACAAAATGATGATTATGAAATACTTGTACAACGTTCTGGAGTTAAACAATGTTACAAGCTTATTGAAGAAAACTCCAAAGAGCTTATTCATGTAAACCCTGGCGATAAGGTATTGGGAGCAAGATTGATTGGACTTCCACCTATACCTGTGGGAATCAATGAAGATGAAGGTGCCATATTGATTACTTATACCAAGCCTTGCCACGGAACTGCAGCTATTAAGATTCCAATTAGCCCGGAAGAGATTGAAAGCGTTAGGGCAATGGATATTGGCACTGATTAGATATGTAAATGAAAACATAATTTATGGTGATTATTTGATTACAACTGTTGTAGGTAGTTTTGGGATTGACTTGAAGGAACCTGAAACTCTTGGTGAAAAGATAAAGTCTTCAATTGGATTGTATGATCCTTATAAGATAGCTATTGAAGAGGCAGTCAAATTGCAATTGGACTGTGGAATAGACATTATTGGGGATGGTCAGCCAAGAGGGGATATGGTAGGTTCCTTTGTAAAGCATATTCCAGGATTCTCATATGAAATGAATTCTTCAGTTATTGTATCCAAGATAAGGGCCCCTCAAGTTGATATAATGATCAAGGACTTGAAATTTGCTCTAAATGTCCTTAAAAAAGAGATTAAGGATAGGAACATGAGTGAAGATGAGGCAAGCAAAAAGGGAGTCAAGCTTATGTTGACAGGACCTTCCACTATTGTTCACTCTTCAAGATTAGAATCATTTTACAAGGAGAGAAATCCAGCTATTATTGATTGCGCTTATGCATTAAGGCGTGAGGTTGAATCAGCAGAGAAAGCTGGAGCAAAATATGTTCAAATCGATGAGCCATTCTTATCTACTGGTATGGTTGACTTGAAGGTTGCAAAAGAAGCAATAGGCATCCTTACTGAGGGCATTGAAATGCCTATGGGAATGCATGTATGCGGTAATCTTGACGGTTGCTTTAAGGAAATTGCAAAGTTCCCTATTGATATATTGGATTGTGAATTTGCAGGAAACAATGTGAACATTGGCATTTTAGAGAAAAATGCTGATTTGCTCAAAGGCAAAAAATTAGGATTCGGCTGTGTTGATTCAGCAGTTAATGCTGTTGATGATAAGGAGGAAGTTAAAGCTTTGGTTTTAAGAGGAATTGCAGCAGTAGGAAAGGAAAATATGCTTCTTGACCCTGATTGCGGCCTTAGAAAAGTGGATATTCCAATTGCAAAAGAAAAGCTAAAAATAATATCTGATTTGGCTAAAGAGTTTAATTAACTCTTTTTTTACTTTTTTTACAATCTTCATGGATTAATTATCAGGTGTCATTCATGAAAGCAACAGAATTATTGGAAAAAATACGGGAAAATCTTAAATGTTACCCTATAGATTATTTAAAAAGAAAAGCGACAGATGACAGATATCCTGATAGCATTACAAAACGATTAGCGATTTATAACTCTTCAATTTATGATGAGATATACGAAAAGGATATTGAAGATGACTATGAAATAAAAGACTCTGTAATCAAGAATATAGAATATGATGTAGACTATTATTTTAGCATTTATGATCCTGGAGACATCGAAACCAGAGAGTTTACAAGAGAACTTTCTCTTTATCTGGTTTTAATAGCTAAAAAGCCACTGCATCCTTTTGGTGATAATCCTGCAAAGGATGATGTCTTTTTGGAAAATGGCGAATACAAATGCAGAAACAGAATTATCCACATTAAGGATGAAAGGTCATTATGCCGTTACTGCGTTTGCAAAAATGCTGGATATTCCTTTGGATTTATGTGAATTTAAATCAAATCAATGGATTTATTGTTTTATAGGTTTTAAATTATTTTTGCATATAAAAGAATTTTCAATAATTAATCTGATGCATCAAGTTTCCCTACAAGTCAATTGATTTGCATTGATGGTGGTTGGACTTCAATTTAGATAAGATTTTATCTTATTTTTTTTTTTTTTTTTTTTTTTTT
>SUTG01000100.1 GCA_015063035.1 Methanobrevibacter olleyae | reverse complement strand
AAATAAAGATTTATATCTTAAAAACTTTACAAATTAAAATAACTTTTAAAAATTACTTATAAAAGCCTATTTTTATTAAATTTTCTTTGATTTCTTCTTCTAACCTGTGTGATTCTTCAAATAACTCATCCAACTCAGTTGTAAGTGTTTTCATCTTTTCCTCGAATGGTATTCCATCATCTTCTTCTGGTTTGAATCCAACATACCTACCTGGTGTTAGGATATAGTCCTGTTCTTTAATGTCATCCATTGTTGCTACTTTGCAGAACCCTTTTTCATCTTCAAGTGTTCCTTCAACATATTTGTTGTAAGTGTCTGCCATTATTTTTATATCTTCATCTGTTAGTTCACGTAATTTACGTGTTACCATTGTTCCCAGTTCTCTTGCATCAATGAATAATGTTTTTCCTTTTTGTTTTTTGTTTTTGTTTAAAAACCATAAACTCACAGGTATTCCTGTTGTATAGAACAGTTGTGTTGGAAGAGTAATAATTGCATCCACCATGTCATCTTCTATGATTGCTTGTCTTATTTTTCCTTCACCAGATGTTGTGGAGGATAATGAACCGTTTGCAAGTACCAAGCCTATTTTTCCATTTCTGGATAGGTGGTGTATCATGTGTTGCATCCATGCATAGTTAGCATTTCCTTTTGGTGGTATTCCATATTTCCATCTTTTATCATCCGTTAATTGTTCCTGTCCCCATTTTTTTAAGTTAAATGGTGGATTTGCCATAATATAATCTGCTTTTAGTGTAGGATGTAAGTCGTTTAAGAAGGTATCATCAGGATGTTCTCCTAAATCTGCTTCGATTTGTCTGATTGCTAGGTTCATTTTTGCCATTTTCCATGTGGTTGGATTGGATTCCTGCCCATATACGGATATGTCTGTTAGGTTTCCACTGTGTGCTTCGACGAATTTGGATGATTGTACAAACATTCCCCCACTTCCACAACATGGATCATACACTCTTCCGTGTGTTGGTTGTAGTATTTCTACGATTGTTCTTACAATACATGCAGGTGTGTAGAATTCTCCTGCTTTTTTTCCTTCCTGTTCTGCAAATTGTCCTAGACAGTATTCGTAAGTTCTTCCAAGTATGTCTTTTTTATCTCCGTGTTCTGACATGCTTTTGTTGGAGAATATGTCTATTACTGCTCCTAATTTTTCACTGTTTATATCTCTGCTTCCGAATGTTTTTGGCAATATATCTTTTAGTTGTTCGTTTTCTCTTTCTATTGCTCTCATTGCATTGTCAATTATTATTCCATTATCAGGTTCATGAGCATGTTTTGATATTTCGGACCATCTTGCTTCTTCGGGTACATAGAATATTCCCTCTGCATCATAAAAGTCTCGGTCTTCTTCGAATCCCTCCCCTTCTTCCAGCAGTTCCTGATATTTATCTTCAAATTTGTCTGATATATATTTTAGAAAGATTAATCCAAGTACCACATGTTTGTATTCTGATGCATCCATACTTCCTCTAAGTTCATCTGCTGCACCCCATATCTCTTTTTCAAATCCTATCTCCTGAGTATTTTCTGCCATTTTAATATCCTCCCTTAATTTTTTAGTCATATACTATGTTGTCTGCCCAGTTTTCACATTGAGTTATGATTATTTCAATTGCTTCTTTTTGTTCGTCTGGTGGGTATTTGTATTTTTTCAGTAATCTTTTGATGTTTACCTTCATAGTTGCTCGTGCCTGTTTTTTCTTTTGCCAGTCAATTGTCTGGTTTTTTCTTAGTTGTTCCGTTAGTTCATGTGTTAATTGTATTAATTCATCATTTTGATAGAAGTCTTTGATTCCTTCTGGTTTTACTATTGCCGAATAGAATGCCTGTTCATCATCATCCAATCCAAGTTCATTTCCCTCTTCTTTTGATTTTTTTATCATGTGGGCTAATTTTATCAGTTCCTGAATTACTTCTTCATTGGTTATATGTCTATTAATGTACTGATTCATTGTTTTGGTTAATAATTCCGAGAATTCCTCTGATTCAATGATATTTTTTCTTTTATGTATTCTTATTTTATCTTTTAGTAAGTTTTGTAGTATCTGTATACTTATGTTCTTTGTTTCCATCTTTTTCAATTGTTCTAAGAAATTTTCATCAAATAATGATACTTCCTCTTTTACATCTGAGAATAAATTTACAACTCCCGTAGTATGCAATGATTGTTTCAGCAGTTCATCTATCTGCGAATTAATTTCTTTGAGTGATAATTCATTTTCTCTTGTAATTTTTGTAATTAATGATCGTACAGTTTTGTAAAATGCTTCTTCTATCCTTTCTTCTTCTGTTGTAAGACTTCTACATATACTTGCTGCCTGTAATAATTTGGTTGTTTCTTTAAGGAATGTATCCACACCAGGTTTATAATCCAAGTCTTCTACAAAGTTTGCGGCATCTGTGATTATTTTGGATCTTTGAAGTGCAGTTCCTGTAAAGAATATGGAATAATCAAATCCATACATCAAGTCTTTACATATTTCAAGTTGTGTTTGGAATTCAGGATATGCTTCTTTAGACACATCCATCTCGGAATAATTTTCCTTATCCCTTTTGGTATAGTCTTGCATAGCTTCCTTTAAAGCTGAAGATATGCCAATATAATCTACTATAAGTCCTCCTTTTTTCTCAGGATATACTCTGTTTACTCTTGCAATGGTTTGCATGAGGTTGTGACCATCCATAGGTTTGTAGATATACATTGTTGCAAGAGAAGGTACATCAAAACCAGTTAACCACATATCCCTAACAATTGCTATTTTAAATGGATCTTCATCATCTTTGAACTTATTTTCGAGTTGCTTTTTATGGGCATCAGTTCCTATGATTTTTCTCCATTCATCAGTGTCATTATTGCTGGAAGACATGACAACATTTACCTTTTCTGTCCAATCCGGACGTAATTCCAGAATTTTCTTATATATCTTTATTGCTATACGCCTGTTGTATGCAACTATCATTGCTTTACCCGTTAGTTCCTGTTGCCTGTTATTTTCATAATGATTCACTATGTCCTCACATAATGCTGTGATTGTGTCATCAGCACCCAATATTACTTCCAATTTACTTTCCTGACGTTTACTTCGTTCTATTGTGTATTCATTAGTTCTTGCTGATAATTCCAGGTATTTTTCATCAATCTGTCTTAGCACATCATCGTCAAGTTTAAGTTTAACCACCCTGCTTTCATAGTGTATTGGTACTGTTGCTCCATCTTCTACTGATTGCGTCATATCATATATGTCAATGTAGTCTCCGAATACTTCCTGAGTATTTTTATCTTTTTTAGCTATAGGTGTTCCTGTAAAACCAATGAATGTTGCATTAGGTAGAGCATCCCTAATTTTCTGTGCCAGTCCTTTTTTAAGTTCCAATCCTTCACCTTTGGAAACAGTTTTTGTTTCAAAACCGTATTGGCTACGGTGTGCTTCATCAGCTATTACTATAACATCTTCCCGGTCAGTAAATGATTCATTGTATTCATCAAATTTTTGGATTGTGCTAAATATAATTCCATTTGCTACTTTATTGTTTAATAATTCTCTAAGATTTTCCTTTGTTTCTGCCTGTACTGGAGTTTGTCTTAAGAAATCTTTACATTTTGTAAACTGTGAGTATAACTGGTTATCTAAATCATTTCTATCAGTTAATATTACAAATGTTGGGTTATCCAGGATTTGATTTAATAGATGAACGTAAAATACCATTGACAATGATTTTCCACTTCCCTGCGTATGCCAAAATACTCCTCCCTTATGGTCCGTTTCTATACCTTTAAGTGTACTTTCAACAGCCTTATGTACTGCGTAGTACTGATGGTATCCTGCCAATATTCTGGTAATCTTGGTGGATTCTTTTGAAGATAAAATGAAGTTTTTCAATAAGTCTATAAAACGATTCTTTTCGAACATTCCTTCAAAAAGCGTGTCGAAAGATGCGTATTTTGTTTCTTCATAGTCACCATCAACTGTTTTCCATTCCATGTATCTATCTTCGTTTGCAGTAATTGTTCCTGCTTTGCTCATTGCCTGGTCACTTATTACACAAAAAGCATTATAATTAAACAGGGTTGGAATTACATCCTTGTATGTATTTATCTGACGGTACCCGTTGCTTGAATCCACATCTTCCCTACTTGGTGATTTAAGTTCTATTACCACCAAGGGCAAACCGTTAACAAATACTACAACATCAGGTCTTTTTTTCTGATGTTCAACTACTGTCCATTGGCGTATTGCAGTAAACTGATTATTGAATGGATTTTTGAAATCTATCAGTTTAACCAGTACTGCTATGGGTTCATTGTTTTTGATGTATTCTGTTTTAACACCGTTTTGAAGATAATTTAAGAAAGTATCATTTTTTTGTTCCAAACTTCCTGCTTCAAAGTTTTGAATTATATTTATTGCTTTATCTATTGCTTCGGAAGGTATATCCGGATTAATTCGTGCAATATTGTCAATTAGTTCATCCATATATAAAGGGTTATGTTCATCTCTTTCAATTTTATAACCACAATAACAATCATAATCTAAATTCAAGAATAATTCTTCAATAGCTTCTTCAAAGCTATTTTCATTAGATATATGTGCTTTCATCTATTCCACCAACATTTTAAATATTTAAGTAATCTAATTACTTTTTAATTGATTCAATATTTAATTACTTCTTTATAATTCAATTATTATAAAATTATGGCAATAAAAACAGATATTAACTAGATAACACAATTCTTTGATTTTTAATAATATAATGAATATTAATTAAAGTTTAAATCATATTTTTAAACAATTAATTAAAAAAATAATAAAAAAATAAATAAAATAAGTAAAAAATAAAAAAATTTTATAAATATCAACTTTTAATATCATATATGTTAATTATAATTAAATAACATAAATCACGTTTAATATTTAATTCAATTAAATAAATATTTCATTTGAATAAAATATTAAAAAGAATTAACAAAATAATATTAATTATAAATATCTGGGAGAATATCATGTCAGAAATTACTAAATGTCTAAACGACTGGAATGCTACTGTTGAAGCACTTGGTCAGGGAATGCAAAGTATTTTAATTAGAAAAACAGGTACAACATTAAAGGAATTCCTATTATATCCTACTGTCAGTTATGCAAATAAGGATGACTATCTTGATTCCTTCAAGTCTTCTATGCAGGACTTTGTTAAAGAAAACACGTTGCCGAATGCTGATGGCAGGGCTTATGAGGTCAAGTATTATGCTAAGGTGGAGGAAGTATTTGAAACTCCTGTATCACGTATAGGTAAGTTCAACAATTATCATATCTGGACCAAGAAGCATGTTTCAGGTTACTTCAACACGAGGAATGCTAATATCTGGCTGCTTAGGGTGTATGAATTGAATGAACCTGTTTACTGTACACGGTCTCGTGGTATGGTGTTTGCCAATGTGGATAAAAAAATAGAGTTGGATTATAAGGATCCTATTATCAGTGATGATGA
>SUTG01000038.1 GCA_015063035.1 Methanobrevibacter olleyae | reverse complement strand
CCAGCTAAAGTTTACAATAGTGAAGAGGATGCAGTGTAAGCCATTTTCAATCATGAGCTTAAGGAAGGGGACATTCTTGTAATCAGATGTGAAGGACCAAAAGGAGGCCCTGGAATGAGAGAGATGCTAAACCCAACTTCAGCAATCATGGGAATGGGCATCAAGAATGTAGGTCTCATTACAGACGGCCGTTTCTCAGGCGGTACAAGAGGCCCTTGCATAGGGCATGTCTCTCCTGAAGCGATGAGCGGCGGACCAATAGCAGCACTCAAAGATGGAGACATAATTGAAATCGACATCACCAATGGAAGATTGAATGTTGAATTGTCTGATGAGGAAATCAAGGAAAGAATTGCAAATGCAGACCTTCCTGAGAAAAAGGTCAAAGGATGGTTGAACATCTACAGACGTTCAGTATCCTCTGCAGATGAAGGAGCTATTTTAAGATAGCTTTTTCCTTTTTTATTTTTTGAAATTTTGATTTATTCGTACATTATAGAATAGAGAAAGTGTGATATGATGAAATATAGACACTTGGGAAAAACAGGTCTTAAGGTTAGTGAAATAGGATTTGGTGCTGAATGGCTTCAAGGCAAAACATTGGAAGAATCAAAGGAATTGATTGATTATTGTCATAGTGGAGGGGTGAACTTTCTTGATTGTTGGATGAGTGAGCCTAATGTAAGAAGCAATATTGGAATAGCCATTAAGGACACAAGGGAAGATTGGATCATTCAAGGCCATTTCGGTTCCACTTGGCAAGATGGCCAATATGTCCGTACACGTGAAATGGACAAGGTAATTCCAGCCTTCGAAGACTTTATGGAACGTTTACAAATAGATTACCTTGATTTCGGTATGATTCATTATGTTGATGAGGTGGAGGATTTTGAAGATATAATGAATGGGGAATTCATAGAGTATGTGAGACAGCAAAAGGAAGATGGTGTAATAAATCATATTGGAATAAGTACCCACAGCCCCACTGTTGCACTTTTAGCTACCGAAGTTGAGGATATAGATCTTATCATGTTCAGCATTAACCCTGCTTTTGACATGTTGGCATCCATTAATGATATAGCTGTTTATGTTGAGGATAACACATATAAGGATAAGGAGCTGGAAGGTTTGGCCCCTGAAAGAGCGGAGCTGTACCAAATCTGTAAGGACAAGGATATTCCTCTTGTAGTGATGAAGGGTTATGCTGGCGGAAGATTGTTATCTGATGAGGATTCTCCATTTGGTGTTGCATTGACTCCTGTACAATGCATTGAATACTGCCTTAGCAGGCCGGCTGTAGCATCAATAATGGTTGGTGCAAATGACATCAAGGAAATGAGTGAAGCCATTGCATACGAAACTGCAAAATATGATGAAAAGGATTATGCTTCAGTCCTTGTGAATGCACCTAAAAACTCTTATGAAGGCCAATGCACTTATTGTGGCCACTGTGCACCATGCACTTCAAACATCAATATCGCAATTGTAAACAAGTTCTATGACCTTGCAAGACACCATGATGAAGTTCCAGAATCCATTAGGGCTCATTATAACGATTTAATGTTTAATGCATCTGATTGTATAGAGTGTGGAAATTGTGAGGAAAGGTGTCCTTTCAATGTCAGAATTGTTGAAATAATGGAAAAAGCTAAGGATTTATTCCAATAATTACCTTTTCCTTTTTTTAATATTTTTTTCATTTTTAATATTTTCCTTTTTTTTATTATTTTTTATTTTTTGCTCTTTTTTTAAGATTCTCATCCATTGCTTTGAGTAGTTATTTTTTATAGCTTTTTTAATTAAATTTAAATATTTTAGAATATATAATATTCATATTATAATAGTATTAAAAATTTTAAATCCAGAAAAGAAATTTTTAATTTTTATAATTGCGCAATGATTAAAAAATATGAAAAGGTGTTATTTTGAATATAGATTTAAAAGAAATAGCAGTTTATATTGTCCTTATCATTATTGTTCTTATTGCTGCACAGCACTTGAATGTGGTTGTCTCTGGCAGTATGGAACCTGTTATGTATAGAGGGGATATTGTAGTGCTTGAAAAAGCAAACTTACTCGGATTGCAGGAGTTCAATCCAGCTGAAGTTGAAGTTGGAGACATTGTGGTCTACAATGCAGCTTGGCATGAGGGGCCTGTCATTCATAGAGTGATTGAAAAAGGTCAAATCAATGGCACTACGGTCTATAAGATCAAAGGGGATAATAATGATGTTGCTGATCCTTATTGGGTGACTGAAAGTCAAATCACCTCTAGGGTTTTAACTTTTAATGGCCAACCTTTAATTATTCCTAAAATAGGATACATATCCATATGGATAAGAGGACTTTAATATTTCATGATTAATTATATTGATTATATGGTAATTTTAATTAATAGTTTTAAATGTTTAATCAATTTTAATTAATCGTTATTTTTATTATTTTAATAATAATTTTTTTATAGAAAATGGATTTAGTTTTTGCCTATCTTGAAAGCTATTTTATAATGTTTTGATAAGATCCATTTTCATATGATTAAAAAACTTATATTTATCGGTGTTTATATGTACTTTAAAATAAAATCTGAAGCTCAAGAAGCTTTAAAAAAAGCAGTTGATCAATTTGACTGTGATTTTGAAGATGAAATTAAATTGGAGTTTCCCCCTAATCCAGAGTTAGGTGATTTAGCCAGCACTGTTTCATTCCAATTGGCTAAGCATTTAAGGAAGGCTCCAAATTTAATTGCTCCTGAACTTGTAGAAAAAATCGAACTTCCTGAAATTTTTGAAAAGGTTGAAGCGACAGGGCCTTATGTAAACTTCTTCATCAATCATGATATCTTTGCAAAGCAATTGCTGGATTCTGTAGATGATGATTACGGTGCACTTCCAAAAGTTGATGAGAAGATTATTTTGGAACACACTTCAGCTAACCCTAATGGGCCATTGCATATTGGCCATATCAGAAACTCTGTTTTGGGAGACTCACTCAGAAGACTTTTAACCACTGCAGGTAGAGAAGTGGATACCCAATACTATGTAAATGATATGGGAAGACAATTGGCTATGATTGTTTTCGGTATGGAAGAGCTTGGATTGAAATTGGAAGACCAACCTTCCGAGAAAATAGACCATAAGGTCGGTGAATTGTACTTCAAGGTCAATCAGATGTTGAAAGAGGATGAGTCCTTAGGTGAAGGAGTCGATGCAACCATCAGAAAATATGAAGGCGGACCATCAGAACTTGATGAAAAGTTCGAATATGCAGTGAACAGCTGTCTTGAAGGTGTTAGGGAAACCTTGAAAAGAATGAATGTAAAGCATGATGCATTTGTTTGGGAAGGACAATTCGTAAGGACAGGCATTGTTGACAATATCACCAATGAACTCTATGAAATAGGCTATGCAAGAAAAGAGGACGTATTGTACTTGGATTTAACAGAGTATGGCATTGACAAGCATCTTGTCTTAAGAAGAGCAGATGGAACCTCACTTTACTCTACAAGAGACATTGCATATCACATTTACAAATGCAGGAAATGCGATAAGGTATTGGATATCTTCGGTTCTGACCATAAGTTGGCTGCAAGACAAGTGGAACTCGCTCTTGAAATTCTCGAAGAGATTGAACCTAACAGTGACAAGATGGAAGTCATTTTCTATGAATTCATTACCTTGCCTGAAGGATCCATGTCCACCAGAAGAGGAGTGTTCATATCTGTTGATGAGTTGATGGATGAAGCTGTAAAGAGAGCTAAGGAAGAGATTGTATCAAGAAGACCGGATCTCGATGAGGAAACCATTGATGAGATTGCTGAAGAGATTGGTATTGGTGCAATCAGATATTACATTGCAAGATTATCCCCTGAAAAGCACATCACTTTCAAATGGGATGAGGCCTTAAGCTTTGAAAGAGGTTGCGCATCTATTCAATACGCTCATGCAAGAGCTTGCAAATTACTTAGAAAAGCTCAAGATGAAAAAGACATAGACTTGGCAAGTCTCGAAGCTGAAGAGAATTGGTCATTGGATGACAATGAGAAGGAATTGGTAAAATTGATTGCCAAGTTCCCAAGCTTGATTGAAGATTCAGCTAACATAAAAAGAGTTCATCCAATTGCTCAATACTGTCAAGACTTAGCTGGCGCATTCAACAGATTCTATAAATCAGAACAGGTAATCGGTTCTGATGTGGAAAGTGCAAGATTGATTTTGGTTGAAAAAGCTAGAATCACCTTAAGAAATGCATTGGACATTTTAGGAGTTAGTGCTCCTGAATTAATGTAGCCACGCCTTTCCGCCAAGCTTTTCCAGGCCTTCGGCCTGCAAAACCTTGACCAAAATTTTTTCCTATAGTTGGGAGTGATATGCTCTTCAACTACTTTTTTTATTGTTTTTAAAATTAGATTTTTAGTATTTTTATAAGATTTTTTTTAAGATTAGATTTTTAGTATTTTTATAAGATTTTTTTTAAGATTAGATTTTTAGTATTTTTATAAGATTTTTTTATAAAATTAGATTTTTTTTTAAAATTAGATTTTTTTTAATGATGATGTTGGATTATTTTTAAGTTATTTTAAGCTATTTTTGCAAATGGTGTATCATCAAGTGATTTTATCCAATTGATTACAGTTCTTGTAACTGGATAAACAATGATTTCATAAATTATCTTGAATGCTCCTTGACAGAGTATCATTGTAATCAAAACTTCATTTGGCATGATTCCTGCAAATGCAATTGTGATAAAGAGTATTGCATCCAATCCTTCACCAAACAATGTGCTGATTGAACATCTTGCAAAGAGATAATCTGTGTATCTTTCCTTTAGGACTTTCATAAAATAAGCATTTACATAGGATCCCACAAGATATGATACAAAGCTTGCTATCAGGATTCTTGGTGTGCTTCCCAAAACGATATTGAATGCATTTGAAGTTGCAATATCGGTTCCAGGCAAGAACATGGCTATTTGATATGCAATCACCGCTATTAGGCTCATTACAAAACCAAGGTAAATGGCCCTTTTTGCAAGCTTGAATCCATAGATTTCTGTAAGCACATCACCTACAATATAAACTATTGGAAAAATGACAACACCGCAAGGCAAAATAAAGTCAATAAATGAGAATGTTTTGGATGCGAGAATATTTGAAACGATAAGGCATCCACAGAATATGCCAGTGATTATTGGATAGAGTTCCATCTGGCTTGGCTTATTTTTCAATAGACTCATCATTACCACGGTGTCTTAATTATCTTATATTAATTTTTCAACTCTTTCCTTAGCTTCCACAACTTCTGAGTCAGTGTTGTCGAATTCCAGGAATTTTTCATAATTCTTTAAAGCGCTTTCATACTTTTCTCTGTCTTCCTGGATAATCCCAATCTCATAATAGGTGTAGTGATAGTTTGGATTGATTCCAAGTGCAAGAGAGAATGCTTCAAGAGCTTCGTCATCTTCCTCTAAGGCATGCAATGCAACACCTTTGTTGTGGTATGCATTTTCAAGCTCGAAAATTGTTTCATATGGATTGTCGCTGTATCTTTCAATGCAGTCATCTAAAGTTTGAACAGCTTCCTTATGTTTTTGAAGCTTGATTAAACAGCTTCCTTTTAAAAATAGAATATTGGAATTGTTTTTGTCAGATTTTAGAGCCTTATTATAGGTTTTTAAAGCATCCTCAAATCTTTGATGATTTTCAAGGACATATCCTTTACTCATTAAATCGTAAATGTCACTCGCTTCCACTTCCATTACAATGTCATAGACCTTGGAAGCCTCTTCGTAATTTTCCATAAGCTCATAAGTGTTTCCTTTTGAAATCAATGCGGAAAGGTTATTAGGATCCAATTCCAATGCATTATTGAAACAGTCTAAAGCATCTTCAAATTGCTCGGTAATTGTCAAGACAGTTCCTTTTTGAATGAATTCCTGAGCAGTGGTAGGCTCAATATCCAACATTGCGTTCATGTCATCAATGACTCTTTGCTCATCGATTTCCATGCTGTTTCCAGGCTTGATGATGTCTTCATCACTTAATGCATGAGATTCGCTTTCACTCATTTCCTCGTTTTCAGCCATCAATGTTTGGAATTCTATAGAGTTCATTAAAATATTTGCCACTTCAGGATACTCTTCAATTATGATGTCCATGTATCTTGCTGCCTCTTCCCTATTGTTTTCTTGGAGTGCAATTGTAATTTTATTTACTAAGTGTTCTAATGCAGGGTCATTAAAGTCCATGTTTCCACCCTTTTCCTAAATAATGATTAATTTTTTTCATGATATTTTTAAAATGATTTTTTGGAGTCGTCAATTATCCAAATCGGATATTTTTGATTATGGAGTCATCAAATTGTCTATCAGGTATGCTTTATTCTTTCAATCGTTTGATTATTGGTTTTGCAATTCTTTCAAGAAGTAGTACAATACTCCTTTTTGTGCATGCATTCTGTTTTCCGCTTGGTCATAGACTACAGAGTGAGGGCCGTCAATTACTTCGGCACTGACTTCTTCTCCTCTTATTGCAGGTAAGCAGTGCATGAAGATCACATCATCATCTGCCAAATCGATAAGTTCCTGATTTACTTGATATTCCTTAAAGTCAGCCCTTCTTTTTTCAGCTTCTTCCTCATCACCCATACTTACCCAAACGTCAGTATAGATAACATCTGCGTCACTTACAGCAGATTTTACATCGCTTGTAATTGTGATTGTGGAATTGTTTTTTGCAGCATATTCTTTAGCTTTAGCTACAATTTCTGCATTTGGCCTGTATTCATCTGGACAAGCTACAGCCATATCCATTCCTAGGCATCCGCAGATCAATAAAAGTGAGTTGCATACGTTGTTTCCATCACCTACATAAACGAATTTTCCATCAAATCCGCCTTTGTGTTCCTTGACAGTCAACATGTCTGCCAAAGCTTGGCAAGGGTGTTCCCGATTGGTTAAACCGTTTATGATTGGAACATCTGCCTCATCCCTAAGCTCGATGACATCATCATGCTCAATAGCTCTAATCATGATTGCATCAACGAATCTGGATAAGACTTTTGCAGTGTCCTTAATAGGTTCCCCTCTTCCCAATTGGATATCGTTGGTGGATAGGAACAATGCAGTTCCACCTAACTCATACATTCCAACTTCAAAGGAAACTCTTGTTCTAGTAGATGATTTCTGGAAAATCATTGCTAACTTTTGATCTTTTAGAGGTTTTTCCTCCATTTCACCTGCTTTGAAGTCACTTGCAATATCTAGTATTCTAGTGACTTCATCTTCAATATCACTTACTGATAATAGACTTCTCATTTAGACTCCTTCATAAAATTCATTTAAATCTTAAAAATTTATTAAAGATTAAAACAATTGACATGCTTTATATATAAATTTCTAGTGTAATAAAATTAAATATTTATTTTTAATAATATTAAAACTTATCACTTTAAAGCACATGTTTTTTATAAAAAACTAAAAAAATAGGTTATAAGTTGGTTAAAAATTGAATAATAAATTGAATGATAAATTAAAAGTATTTCAATCATTAAAAAAGTGGGTTAAAAATTGGTTAAAAATAGATGATAATTAATGATTTAATCATTAAAAAAATAGATTAAGGGGTTCCAACTAATCTAAAAGTCAGAAAGTGTTCTTTGCTTTAAATCGGTTTCACGACGAGGTTTTATGTTTTCCTCTCTTGCCAATTTAACAAGTCTTCTTTGATATATCAATGCTTTCTTGAACTGATTCTTGTCATTTAAATATGAAATGATATCCTTAAGGCCTTGGATTTCCTCTTCAATACTGTATTTTTTTGCAAATTCAGTCTTATCCTCTGTTTCTAGAATGTCCTCGTCATCATTTTCTATCGGGTTGATTATTTCTCCTAAAGTTACAACGCTTTTTTCTCCAAGTTCAGAGATTTCATCTTGCTCTGATTCATCTATTTCCTCTTCCTCTTCAAGTTCAGAGATTCCATCTTTCACTGATTCGTCTATTTCATCTTCCTCTTCAATTTCATCAAATCTTTCATCAAGTTTTTCCTCACTTGATTCCATTGGTTTCAAATCCTCTTTTTTAGGTTCCAGGAATTGTCTTAATTTAGACCTGATTGCATCAAGATTGAAATTGGAACTTGCTATCTGCTCTTTAGGATTATCCAAAATGAGTTCTAAGTATTGGCAGGATGTTTTTGAAACATTTTCCACAAAGTTCTTAAGCTCTTGAGGAACCTTGTTTTCTATGAACTCATCATCATTCTTTATGCTTTCATAATTATCTTTCACCATTTCATTCAAGACCAGAATGGTTTCCAGATTATCAATCAATAATCCTCCAGCAAGATATGACTTGACTATTCCGTCATTTGCCAAGTTTTGGGTTTTGAGTTCAAGATAATTGTCAAGGGTATTGTAGATTTTCAAAAGCTCTATTTCTTGGCTTTCATCTAAAAAATTAGTTAATTTGATTTTATATTCATTTATCAATCCTACAAAATCATCGTTATTGTAATATTCGACAAGAAGATCTATTTTCAATAAAATAAGGTTTTCCGCGATAGTGCTATCTAAATATTCATCACAAAGCTTCAATGCCTTTTGGTATTTTCCTTGCCTTTCTAATTTCTTCACCTTTTTCAAGGTTGCATTTATAGACTTTGCTGATTTAGACATAAAATCACCGAATTATTTTTTTTATCTAATAATTTAAAATGTCCTAATAGGTTTGTATTATAAAGTATTTTTTTTAATCTAATAATTTAAAATGCCCTAGGGTTTGTATTATAAAGTATTAGTTGTTAATTAGTTAATGATAACTAATTAACCTTCAACCACTAATCTAAAAAGAGATTAATGGATTATTCGTTTCTGATTGCTTCCATATGGTCGACACGTTTTTGGATTAAAGCTTCAGTTCCAACGTCTCTCCTATGGTAAACATTTCCTTTAACTATCTTACAAGCTTCTTCAGCTATTTTTTCAGCTTCAGCAATGCTTTCTCCTTGAGCGACAATTCCTAAAGCCCTTGAACTTGAAAGATGTATTCCATCTTCCTCTTGGCTTACAGCTGCATAGAAGACTTTTGCACCAAGAGATTCAATAGCTTCCTCATCCACTTCAATGAGCTCTCCTGCATGAGGAGTGTCTGGGTATCCGTCAGGAACGATGTATTTGCACACAGAAGCCAAGTCTTCAAATTCAACTTCACCAAGATTTCCGGCAACGATATCCTTACAGATGTCAAGCATTGAAGTTTTTAAAAGTGGAAGAACGTTCATTGCTTCAGGGTCACCGAATCTTGCGTTGTATTCAATGAGTTTAGGTCCTTCATTGGATAGCATGAATTGACCGTAAAGAATTCCTTTGTATGGAGTTGTTTCCTTAGCTATTGCCTTTAAGGTTTCTTTCATGATGTCAACAGCTTCATCATAATCCTCTTGAGTCATGAATGGCAATAATCCTCCGACATCAGAGTAGGAACCCATTCCACCGGTGATTAATCCTTGGTCATTTTCAAATGCGTGAGGGTGATCTTGTGCTGCAGGCATTGGAGCTAAGTTTTCTCCATCACAGAATGCTTGGATGGTGAATTCCTCTCCTACAACTTTCTCTTCAATGATTACTTGTGCAAATCCGCCCATTGCATTATCCATAACTTCCTTTGCATAAGCCTTTGCATCTTGGTTGTCTTTAAGGTGGTCGCCTACGATTTTCACACCTTTACCGCCAGTCAATCCTACAGGTTTCACTACAACGTCCTTTTCATATTCATCAAGGAAAGCGCTGATGTCTTCATAGTTATCGAATACCTTGTAGGTCAATGACCCTTTGATTTGGTACTTTTCAAATAGGTTTCTCATAAATGACTTGTCAGTTTCAATTCTTGCAGATTCCTGTGCTGGTCCAACACAAGGGACTCCAACCGCTTCAAGAGCATTTACAATTCCCTTTCCAAGAGGAGCTTCAGGGCCGATGACAGCTAATTCTATCTCATTTTCCTTTGCAAATTTAGCCACTTCATCAACTTCCCCTTCATCTCCCTTTTTAAAAGTGGAAATTTTACTGATTCCAGGATTGTTCTTGCTCATGTAAGCATATAATTCTACATCATCTTTTATCAATGCATCACAGATTGCATGTTCTCTTGCACCGGTTCCAACAACTAATACTTTCATTTTTAATCTCCATCAAAGAGTTTTGAGTTTAATTTTTTAATAATCGATAAAATTTCAGATTTTCCTAAAATTTTTTTGCAATGCTTGATTGCAATTGTTAATAAAAAATTATATTAATATGATTTATGTCTTTATTAGTATATATTTTTTAAAAAACATATGTTAATATTTATATCTATCTTAGGATATATATTATTATATTACAAATTGAAAATAATAATTTTTCATGAAATGTTTGGTTTTTCAAACCGAAATTTCAAAAATTAAAATTATGCTTATTAAAATATATTAAATGAAAAGGATGGTTTAAAATGAGAGGCGGAGACGCTATTATAAAAGCTTTAATGGATAAAGGTGTTGACACCATTTTCGGTTATCCTGGAGGTACCGTAATTCCATTTTATGACATGCTATATGATTCAGATTTAAGGCATATACTTGTCAGACATGAACAATGTGCAGCGCATGCTGCAGAAGGTTATGCAAGAGCTTCTGGTAAAGTTGGTGTCTGTTTAGCTACTTCCGGCCCTGGTGCAACCAACCTTGTCACTGGTATTGCAAATGCATACATGGATTCATCTCCACTCATTGCAATTACTGGACAGGTTGTAAGCAATTTAATCGGTAATGATGCATTCCAGGAAGTAGACATCATGGGTATAACAATGCCTATCACTAAACATTCCTATCAGCCAAAAGATGCAAATGATATTCCAAGCATCATTAACACCAGTTTTGATATAGCTTCAACTGGCAGATGCGGACCTGTATTGATTGATGTTCCTAAAGAAGTGCAAGAGCAAGAATTGGATGATTATGTATTGGGAACAATTCCTACTCCTGGTTATAAGCCTACTGTGAAAGGTAATTCTAAACAAATTGCAAAAGCTGCTAAAATGCTTCTTGAAGCAGAAAAACCATTTATTCTAGCTGGTGGAGGTACCATATTATCTGGTGCTAACGAGGAAGTCAAGAAACTTGCAGAATTGATCAATGCTCCTATAGCCACTACACTAATGGGTAAAGGCATTATCGATGAGAAAGATGACTTGGCCATGGGAATGCTTGGTATGCATGGAAAGCAAGTGGCTAATCAAAATATCAATAAGACAGATTGCCTTCTTGCAATTGGTTGCAGATTCTCTGACAGAACCACTGGTAAACTGGAAGAGTTCATCCCTAATGCTAAAGTTATCCACATTGACATAGATCCTGCAGAGATTGGTAAGAATGTAGCTGTAGACTTGCCTATTGTAGGTGATGCTAAGATTGTATTAAATCAATTGATTAAAGAGTTGGAAGGCACTCCAAGCGACAAGACTGCTTGGTTAAAATCTATTGTAGAATTTAAGAAATCTACAATACCAAGAGTAAGCTATGATGACATACCATTAAAACCTCAACAGGTAATTAAGGAAATTGCAAATTCCATTACAGATGATACCATTGTAACCACAGATGTAGGTCTTCACCAAATGTGGGCAGCACATTTCCTTGACATTTCAAAACCTCGCAAGTTCATTTCTTCAGGAGGTCTTGGAACTATGGGATTCGGTTTCCCAGCAGCTATTGGTGCAAAAGTTGCATGTCCAGATGATGCAGTGCTTGCAATTGTCGGTGATGGAGGATTCCTAATGGTTTCCCAAGAATTGGCTACTATCAAGGAGTATGACATTCCTGTAGTTATTGCTATGTTAAACAACAGGAAATTAGGAATGGTTTACCAATGGCAAAACAAGATGTACAATGAAAGATACTCCCAAACAGATATGGGAAGCACTCCTGACTTTGTTAAATTAGCGGAAAGTTATGGCATCAATGCAGTAAGGGTTGAAGAGGTAGGCAAGACTCAAGAGGTCTTATCTAAAGCATTGAAAGATAATGAAGCTATTTTAGTGGATATCACTGTTGAGAAGAATGAGTTCATTCCAATGTTCCCTCCAGGTGGAGGCATAAATGACCTTCTTGGCGAGTATAAGTATGAAAGTGATGTGGAAATTGATTATTTAGATGACAAGGAGCTTTCTAAAGATTCTCAATATGCAGAAGGAGGAAAATAGAATGAGCGAAAAATCTCATGTTATCAGCACTTTAGTTGAACATAAGCCAGGTGTACTTCAAAATGTTGCAAGCTTATTGAATAGACGTGGATTCAATATTGACAGCATCACTGTCGGTGCATCTGAAGTTGAAGGTTTGGCTAGAATGGTTTTCGTTGTAAAAGGAGATGAAAAGGTCTTGGAACAGGTCATCAAGCAATTGCACAAGCTTGTTGATGTTGTGAAAATAAAGGATCTTGACCCTGATTATGTTTTAAAAAGAGAGCTTTGTTTGGTTAAAGTCAAGACCACACGAGAAAAATCAAGGTCTGAGATTATAGAGTATGCAGATATTTTCAAGGCAAAAATCATTGATGTCTGTGACGATTTCATTACAATGGAAGTTACAGGCAATCCAGAAAAGATTGATTCATTCTTAAGATTGATGAAACCGTTCGGCATTAAGAAAATAGCTCGTACTGGGCCTACTGCTATAGCAAGAGGCCATCATTAATCCCAGCTTCACGAACTTCAGTTCGCAGAACCTGGATTAAAATTTTTTCCTATAGTTGGGAGTGAAATGCTCTTCAACTACTTTTTTTATTATTTTTTAATCAAATCAATAATTTTAAATGTCTTATTTTAGTTTTTATATTTTAAACAATCTTTTAGATTATTTAGTTTAAATTTTTATTTATCTTTTTGATTAGTTAATTATATATTTTAGTAATCTTTTAGATTATTCTTATTTAAACTATTTTTAGATTCTTTCAATTCTTTTTTGATAAGTTTTTCATAAAGGGGAGTAAATAAATTAGTTTTAAAAAAAGATTTTGATAAGTTTTCAAAAAGGGGAGTAAATAAATAGCTTAAAAAAGACGTTAAACTATTTATCTATAAATTTCGTGTTACATGTTTCCGTATCTATCTTCACATATGCCCTTGAACTTGTGGATAAAGAATTTCGCCCAGACGTATCCAACAGTTCCTCCAACGAAACATCCAAATACAACCCCTGCATATATTCCAACAAGTCCCCATCCGAATATGAAACAGAATAGGTAAGCGAATACGGATTCAGCTATTAGTGACCTAAGTACAGTAATGATGAAGGAATATATTCCCTTACCCACACCTTGAAACATCATTGAAGACATTATACCATGAGGGATGGCAAGTACAAATAGACTTAAGACACTTATTGCAGTTGCTATCTCTGGAGCAAGGGCAGCACTTGCTGAAGTGTAACTGAAAGCGGTTGCTATTTGATTAGAGAATATTACCATGATTGCCCCAAGAGTTATTGAGATGGCAAATCCTATTTTGATTGAATAGCTGTGTCCTACCTTCAAGTTTTCATAGTTGTGTGCACCATAAGCGACCCCTGCTACTGTAAGCACAGCTGTTCCAATACCTATCAATGGGATCATGGTTAATTGCACAATTCTCATGGATGCTGTGTAAACTGCAACGGCAGTTGTTCCAGCCACAATCACTAGCATGGAATTGATTATTATTGCAAGGGCTGAAAATATCACGTTTTCGAGTGTGGATGGAATTGCTACCTGAAGTGTGTCTATAATGATTTTTGTGCTGTAATTAAAGTTTTTAGGACTTAAATCAAGAAACAAGTCTTTTTTGCCCCATATCCAATAACTCATCACAAGTATTGACATTGTACATGATATTATTGTTGCCCATGCAGCTCCGGTTATTCCTAAATTCAAATAGTAAATGAATATAGGGTCCAATATTATGTTCAATATGGCGGTCACTGCTATTGCAATGGTTGCTCTCCTCATATCCCCTTCTGATCTGAATATTGCAGATTCAACTCCAGAGAATACGAATATGAAAAGGAATCCGAATATGATGTATCCATAATCAAGGGCGTATTTAATTGAATCTCCCGCTCCCATTATTTCAAGAATAGGCACCATTGCTGCAATCATGATGAATGTGAATATTGCACTTACAATAATTGACAGCACAATTGCATGAAGCCCAGCATTGTTTGCTTCGGAAAAGTCATCTGCACCAATGTAACGTGCAATGAGTGAGTTGGCTCCTGCTCCTATACCGTTTCCAAGACCTACCAGCACGGTAAACAATGGAGTGATGAATCCTATTGCAGCTAATGCGTCTGCACCAAGGCCTGCAACCCATATGCTGTCTGCAATGTTGTACATCATAATTAAAAGCATTGAAATCATCATAGGGACACTTAACTTTCTTATAGCTCTTTTAGGATCCCCAGTGATCATTTTAATATTTTCATTCTTTTCTAAAGTTTTTGACATAACGTTCCCCTTATTTCTTGTTTTTTAATTCTAGATTTAGAGTTATTGTTTTTATGACCGTATCCTTTAAAAACTCTTGCAACACTCTTTTTTCATCTTCATCTATTTCCTTGAATATCTCATTTTCCCAATCGTCCAGTATTTTCAACGATTCTTCTATAACATATTCTCCCTTTGAAGTTAATGAAATCTTATTTTGGCGCCTGTTGTTCTCGTCAATTTCCTTTACAATAAGTTCCTTTTCCTCTAATTTTCTTAATGACCTAGCCACTGATCCTTTGTCCAGATTACATCTTTTTGCTATTTCATCCTGATTTAGTCCATTTGAACATTTTATTTCAAACAGGCTATGTAATTGTGAGGCGTTTATGTTCAAATCCTCTAAACGATGATTCAAGTAAAAGCTATGGCCTCTTGCAATCATTGTAATAAGCTTTCCAAGTGGAAATTCGAGAGCATCCATTTCCTTAAATCTTTCTAATGACATAAATTTCCCAATTCCTTTTTAATTAATCACTTATCTTTTGATTTTTTAATGTAGTTTTTTTATTAAAATTAATACGCTCTTTTATAATATGGGACTCATCATATATAAACTGTTGCATTGACAACAATTGTATATGCAACAATTAAATTCTTTTTGGACTTTATGTATTGATCCTTAAAGTCAATTCCAATTTCTTATTCTTAGTAATTATTTAAGCCGAATATAAAACTTTCAATTTAATAAGTTTTATAAACTATTAAATTCAATATATAACATTATATTTAATAATAAAATTAGAATCTAAACTAATTTATCTATTGAATATATTTTATTGGCTTTAGCCGAAATCAGATTTTTAAAAATGGCTATGGCCTTAAATCAAATTTATAGAATTATTTAAAAACAAAAAAGGAGTCTTTAAAAATGAAAATGTATTATGATGACGATGTTGACGCAGAAGTCGTTGCAGACAAAACCATTGCTGTAATTGGATACGGAAGTCAAGGACGTGGTCAATCTAGAAACATGGCTGACAGTGGATTAAATGTTATTGTTGGTCTTAGAGAAGGCGGTTCATCCTGGCAAAAGGCTGTTGATGATGGAATGAATGTAAAAACTATTGAAGAAGCTGCTGAAGCTGCAGACATCATCCACATATTATTACCAGATGAAACCCAAGAAAAAGTTTACAAAGAACAAATTGCTCCTTATGTTGAAGCTGGAAACACAATTTCATTCTCTCACGGTTACAACATTCACTTTGGATTAATCCAACCTGGAGAAGATGTAAACATTGTAATGTTTGCACCTAAAGGACCTGGTTCTCGTGTCAGAACCACTTACTTAGACGGTTTCGGTATTCCTGGTTTAGTAGCTATTGAACAAGATGCTACAGGAGACGCATTGCAAATTGCATTAGGTATGGCAAAAGCTGTTGGCCTTACCAGAGCAGGTGTAATTGAAACCACTTTCCAAGAAGAAACTGAAACTGACTTATTCGGTGAACAAGCTGTATTATGCGGTGGACTCAGTGCACTTATCAAAGCAGGATTTGAAACTTTAGTTGAAGCAGGCTACCAACCTGAAATCGCTTACTTTGAAACCTGTCACGAAGTAAAGCTCATTGTAGATGACATCTACGAAAACGGTATGGCTGGAATGTGGCATGATGTAAGTAACACCGCTGAATATGGTGGATTAACCAGAGGTAACAGAATTATCACTGATGCAACTAAAGCAGAAATGAAAGCAATCTTAGGTGAAATCCAAGACGGAACCTTCAAAAAACAATTTGCAGATGAAAATGCAACTGATGCAGCTAACTTAAAGGAAATGAGAGCTGCTGAAGAAAAAGAAGACATCGAAATTGTCGGTAAAAGATTAAGAATTGCTTGTGGATTACAAAAAGAAGATGAATAACCAATCTTTTTAGCCTTCGGCTAAAAACCTTGACCAAAATCTTTTTCAACTAGTTAATTACTAGTTTCTTCTTTTCTTTTTTTTATTTTTTAATTTAACTTTTTTTTTTTTTTTTTTTTAATTTTATTTTTTTTTTTTTTTTTTTTTTTTTTTAAATGATAATTATCTATTTTTTAATTATTTATTTTAATAGCTATTCCTCCTGTGAATAAGTAGATTATTTATTCTATATGTGAATAATTATTCATTGTATGAATAAGCTGGTTATTTATTCTATATATGAATAATTATTTACTTAATGAATAAGTTTATATGCTTTAAGCACTAAATCAATATTAAGAAAAATGGGTGTTAATATGATTCCTTGGGGAACAAGGCAAAAATTAAATGATGATGAATTTTATAATCGTGTAAGTGAATTAAACCAAATGAATAGTCTTTTGAATACTACGGCTAATGGAAATGCCCCACATATTCTATTAACTGGTCTTAGAGGTGTGGGGAAGACTGTTTTTTTAAAAAAGCTTAAAAAAGATTTAGAAGAGGATTATTTAGTGGTTTATTTAAATTTTTCAAGGGCGGAATGTTTTCAAAAAGGCAGGATGTCTGTAAATGGCCTAATGGAATTCTTTTTTAAGGAATTTTTAATTGAGGCAAAGACAAGGAAATTAAATACATTAGATAAAAAGATAGAAAAATTCTTTAAGGCAAGTGACTTCAAGATAAAGGATTTTGTTCAGATAGATAAGATTCCAATTCCTATTTTTGGCAAAGAAACAAATACGGAAAATCTTATGGATTTTGTTTTAACATTGCCTGCTACAATTTATGAAGAAAATAAAGATAAAATTAAGGGAATTTTAATATTCATAGATGAATTTCAGATTATTAAGGAATTAGATGATTATAAGGAAGGGTTCTTATGGAAACTCAGAAGTTATATTCAAGATGAGAATTATGTTTCTTACACTTTTTCTGGATCAATGAGTATGCAGGATGGATTAATTTCTGAAATCGCAAGCCAAAGAGGAGTATTTGGCGGAAGAATGCTAACAATTAATTTATCTCCATTCACCAAGGATACTGTAAATAAGTATTTATCAAAAGAGGCACATGATTTAATATTTACAGACGATGGTTTTGACAGATTCTATAAGTGCACTTCAGGTATTCCCGCTTATGTAAATATATTTGCAACTCTACTTCCTAAAGGCATAGAATTAAACGAAGAGATGATTAAATCAGAATTTGATGATAAGATTGCAATTATTAATTCTCATTTATTAACTATTTGGAGCAAATTAACTTTACGTGAACAATTGATTATCGTTGCTTTAACAGATAATGATCTTAAAAGAGGGGAAATTGCGAAAATCTTGGGAGTGACAACTGGTTCAATTAGTAAACCTCTGATTAATCTCCAAAATCAGGAGTTAATCATTTTAGAGAATAATAGGTATCATCTAAATGATTTAATTCTTAAAAGATGGTTAGAATTGGAATATGAAAACAAGGGCACTTTTCCTTTTAGAATAATTTAAATATTTAATGATTTAAAATATTTATTATTAGTTTCATATTATTTTATATAGTGATTAAAATGGTATTTGTAGGTATGGATCATGGAACTACCGGCATTTCATTTGCAATAATGAATGATTCAGAAGTTCTTGATGTTTTTAAGATATCCCGTGAAGATAGTAAGGCTGGAAAAGTGTCAGCTATTGAAGAATTGTCTAAACGTATAGATTTGGACGATATTGAATTAATGATTATCACTTATGCTATGGGAGATGGAATCAGCACCATTCTTCCAATGGAAAGGGTTGAAAACAGAGGAATCCTTTCAATTGGAGGTGCAGGCAAGGTAACTGGTGGAGGAACATCAGTGTATTCAGAAATTGAAAATGCCAATTTGCCTGTATTGATGATTCCAGGAATTCACAAGAATTGTGAGTGGCTAGACCCGTTGTTCAGAGCAGCCTATTCCCATCATGCAAGCCCTGAAAAAATAAGCATTGTCTATAATGCATATCTTGAATGCAATTGGGAGAACATGATTGTGGCGGACATCAGTTCAAATAGCGTTGATTTGCTTATTGAAGATGGAATAATCAAAGGAGCTATTGATGCCTGTTGCGGTGCAATGGGGGTTGTTCATGGCCCTCTCGATTTGGAAATGATTAGAGACATTGATGAGGGAAGAAGAACTGCTAATGAATGCTTCTCACATGCAGGAGCTGTAAAAATAGCTGGAATTGACAATAAGGTTGCATTCATGAAGGATGAGCTTTTAAGCAAATACAGAAATGGTGATGAGAAAGCAAAGCTTGCTATTGACACTATGATAATGACTGTAGCTATGGAGATTGCAGGTTTGATTGCAGTTAGCAAAAATGAAATTGAAGGCATTGTCCTTACAGGTTCCATGGGTTCTATGAAAGATCCTGTTGATTTTGAAAAAGAGTTGAACAAGTACTTCAAGAACAAGTACCCAACTAAAATCATTTCCAGTGAATCCGGAGCTATTGGTGCAGCACAAATAGCAAGGGATATTTCTCATGGAAAAAGAGAGATCATGGGCATAAAAGTTGAGCTTTAATTGTATACAATTTGTATACAATATATTTTTTTAATTACTTTTTTTCTTTCATTTTTTCGAATTTGATTTTTTTTTAAAAAGAGTTTAAAATTTTTATTCTATTAAAAAACTTATTATTTTCCTTTTTTTATCTTAAATTTTTTCTACAATAGAAAATTAAAAAAACTATTTTAAGATAGGAATATAATAATTTTTAAAATGAGCATATATTAAATTTCAAGAAACAAATAAAAATAAGAATAGTAAAATTTAGAGAGACGTTCTCTAAACTTTTTTTTTTTTTTTAATCTGATTAGAGTATTAAACTTCCAACCAGCACTATTAATCCTACAATCCAACAGTAGTATGCGAATATGTCCAGGCTTTTTTCTCTAACGATCTTAAGCAATACGCTTATA
>SUTG01000074.1 GCA_015063035.1 Methanobrevibacter olleyae | reverse complement strand
ATAAGAATTAACTAGAATCTACAAAAACAAATTAATCAAAATATATAAAAAAAATAAGAATTAACTAGAATCTACAAAAACAAATTAATCAAAATATATAAAAAAAATAAGAATTAACTAGAATCTACAAAAACAAATTAATCAAAATATATAAAAAAAATAAGAATTAACTAGAATCTACAAAAACAAATTAATCAAAATATATAAAAAAAATAAGAATTAACTAGAATCTAAGAAAATAAATTAATCAAAATATATAAAAAACATAAATAATTTCAATAACATAATAATAATCATAATCTTAAGATGTGGAAATATGGTAAAGAGAATAGCTATTACAAGACCAAAAGAAAGATCTAAAGCTGCAAAGGAATTCATAGAAAACTATGGAGGAGAAGCGCTTATTGTGCCAACATTGGAATTGAAGCTGGAAAATACAGACTCATTAAAGGAATTAATGAGCAGATTTGGAGAATTGGACTGGTTAATATTCACTTCAGTCAGTTCAATCGATTCAATATTCAAGTTTTATCCCAACTTTGTGGAATGTTTGAATTCCGAATGCAAGATTGCAACTATTGGTACAAAAACTGCAGAACTAGCTATGAATAAAGGACTCCATATAGATATCATACCAAAAGATTATACTGCTGAAGGGCTCATTGAAGAATTTAAAAGAATCGACTTAAATAATAAAATTGTTGGTGTCCCTCGTACATTTTCTGCAAGGACTATTTTACCTGAAGAACTCAAAAACATGGGGGCTGAAGTCATCTTGGCAGAAAGCTATAAGTCAGTCATTCCAGAAGAGAAAGAGGATATTGAAAACTTAATCCAGGAAATATTGAATGGAAGGATAGATGGAATAACATTTACAAGCCCACTTACTGTAGTGAACCTGTTCAAGACAGCAAAAGATGAAGAGAAGGATGAGCTTGTTGAAAAATTATCAAGTTCCACACTTACAGTGGCCATTGGACCAATAACCGGAAAGATACTTGATGACTACAATGTGAAGCATATCTATCCGGAAAGATACACAGTCAAAGACATGATTGACTTGATGTTTAGGGAATTGAACAATCAAAATTAAAAGAACAATGTTTTCATTAATACCGATTATAAAATTGAACAATCAAAATTAAAAGAACAATGTTTTCATTAATACCGATTATAAAATTGAACAATCAAAATTAGACTAATTTGAAATCATTTGAAAATAAAAATGATTAAATTGAATCAAAAGAGAATTTAAAAAGGGAGGAATTTCTATCAGCCAATTTAAGATAAGCATTATCATACCTGTTTACAATGGAGAGAAATATCTTCCGATTACTTTAGATTCAGTGATTAATCAAACAATAGGGATTGAAAACCTGGAAATACTAATAGCTAATGACTGTTCCACAGACAATACAAAGCAGATCATTGAGGAGTATAAGGAAAGAGTCAACAATCAAACCAATAAGGAAACCATTAAGTCAATCCACCTAGTGGAAAATATGGGAGGGGCGTTTGGTCCACGTAATATTGCACTGGATATTGTTAATGGAGAATATCTGATGTTCATTGACTCAGATGACAATTATCCTCAAGATGCATGTGAAACATTATACGAAAAGATAAATGAATATGATTGTGACATTGCCTTTGGAAGATACTTGAGGCATTACCCTCAAGAGAATCTCATTCGAAAATCATACACTCCCTACATAGACAGTTTAGAAAAGCCATATGTTGATTACCTTGATGATTTGGTTGAAGGTTCTGATTTGAACGGATTCATAGGCTCACTCTGGAAAAACATCGCGAGCAGATTCATTTATGGAAAACCTATAAGCAAGGAAAACAATGAAGAGATATTCATTAAGGAGTTCAAAGAGGAGAAAGATGATGAAATAGCCATCTTAAAGATCCTGCCATCATTCTGGACTAAAATATACAGGACAGAACTGATAAGGGAAAATGGCATCAAGTTTCCAGATTGCATCTCTGCTGAGGACTTGAACTTCCTATTGGAATCATATCTAAAAAGCGAAAAGGGAATTCTCTTCCTGAACAATAGGATTGTCTACAATTATTACATGAGACCGGAAGATGAGGAAAAGTCCATTACAAAGAACATTAACTTCCGATTAGTGAATGATTCATTAAAAGCCTACAGATTGTCTTCAGAGCTTTCTGATGAATACGGCATTAAGAATAAGGATTTCTTTTTAAACCCATACCTATTGAATTGGATTAAGCTATGGCTAAGCAGGGATAATTCAAAAGAGGAGAATAAGATATTCCTAAATGAGATTGAAATGATGGAAAAGGGCAAGAAGAACGGATTTAAATACAAGCTTATTCTAAAATTCATTAAAATCCTATTGAAAATAAAATCATGATGAAAATCAAAACCGAAATGCAAAACCAAAAAATTATAAAAACAAATTATCAAAAATTATTAAAATAAATAATTTTTAAATATTATGCTAACATATAATAAATAAGAAAGCAAATGAAAAAAATCTAAAGAGGTGAAAGAATGAAAGACGTGATGATTTGGCCAATATATCTTGATGCTGAAAAGTCATTGAATGAAGGAAGAAAAGTATCCAAAGAGTACGCAATCCCTGAACCAAGAATTAAGGAAATCGTAAAGGCCACTCAAAAGTTAAGATACAAGTATTATGCTGAAGAGGATAAGGCATACCCTGGAGAATGGTACAATAAATCAGGCAGAATCACCATTACCAGTGATGACAGCAAAAAGGAAATTCTAATCAACTTATCAAACACCATTAAACAGATGAGAGAAACCAAACAATCAAATAGGCCTAACAATAAGAAAGGCAAAAAAGGAAAAAGGAAAAAATAAATTTCTTAATCAACTAAGAAAATAAATTATTTCATCTAAATACAAAAAATAAATTTCTTAATCAACTAAGAAAATAAATTATTTAATCATCTGTAAAAATAAAAAAATAGATTTCTTTAACCCATTATTAAAGAATAGATTAAAATTAAACGATTTTTTTACTGAAAACAAACAAAAGGCATTAAAATGACAAATGACATACCACCAGAAATGAAAGAAAGATATGAAGAAGCTAAAAGACTTATAGAATCTTCAAAAGACATTAAAATTTATAGCCATACTGACTGTGATGGAATCTCTTCAGGAGCTATCTTGACAGGAATCCTGAATAAGATTGGAATGAAATTAGGTGAAGATTTTGATATCGAAATCGTTAACCTTGATGTTTTGGAAAATGTTCCAATTGAACATGAACTGACAATATTTTCCGACCTTGGATCTGGACAGCCTGTTGATAAGAATGCAAATAAAGATTCCAAAATACTTATTCTTGACCATCACCCTCCACTTAGAGACATTGATTACTGCGATACAGTAGATTATGATTATTTGGAAATAAACCCTATTTATTATGGAATAGACGGTTCTCAGGAAATCTGTGGAGGAGGTTTATGCTACCTTCTTGCTAAGGAGTTCGGTTTTAGAGATTTAAGCTGGCTTGGAATATTGGCAGCTATTGGTGATATACAAAACGGCAAAACCGGAAAATTGGAAGGATTGAATAGAACCATCCTTAAGGATGCTGAAGAAGAAGGATTGCTTAAGATAATCCCAAATGACTTATCATTATACGGCAGACAAACAAGACCTCTCTTTGTTGCATTATCCTATTTCAGCGATGTTAACTTGGAAATTACTAATGACCAGAATAGGGCATTGGACTTGTTGAAAAGGCTTGGCATAAATACAAGAAACACTGCAAATGACACATCAATCCAATCTTGCGATTTAAGCCAAGGGGACAAATTCAAATTAATCAAAGAATTAATCAACATGATTACAAAGGAAATCCCAAGCAGATATGCTATCCATGCTCCAAAATTGGTTATGGGAGAAAGCTACGAATTTGCAAATGAGGAGAAATACACTTTCTTAAGGGATGCTTCCGAATTTTCCACAGCAATGAATGCATGCGTTAGAAATGAAAGGCCTGATGTTGCATTGAAGCTATTGGATTTGACAATAAGGAGAAATGAAATCTTAAGTGACAATAAGATTTCAGTAGATATTGAAAGCGATAGGGCTGTTGTGCTCGATGAACTGGAAGAGATTTCAAAAGCCCATAGGTTCTATTTGGCACAGAACATCAAGATGATTGGAGAATCCGACTCAATCGTGCAAATGAAAAATCTCCAGTATTTTGATGGGGAAGGCATAAGAAGCAATGTTGTAGGTACAATTGCTGGAATGGTCTTGAGCCAAGGAGACTGGAGAAAGCCAATTATTGCTTTTACACAAGTGAGTGAAGAGAATGACGATTTGAAGATTTCACTTCGTTGCTCTAAGCTCCTGGCTTATGATGGAGTTCATTTTGGGAAAATAATCAGAAAAGTGTCTCAAAGCTTAGGTGGAAACGGTGGAGGCCACGATGTAGCTTGTGGAGCATATATCCGTAAAGACCAAAAGGATGAATTCTTTGAAATGATGAATAATGAATTGGAAGGAAAATTGGTACTTGATTAATCATTCAATGCCAATTTACTATTTTCAATACTATTTTTTACATATACATTTATTAAGACCATTTTTATAATAAATCATTTTAAAACTATTTTTTACATATTCAATTATTAAGACCATTTTTATAATAAATCATTTTAAAACTATTTTTTACATATTCAATTATTAAGACCATTTTTATAATAAATCATTTAAAAACTATTTTTTTAAACAAGTTCTTTTAAATAATTTTTACATTCAAATAAACTTTATAAAAAACTAAAATAAACTTTAAATATTATAAATGACAAAATATCAAATAACTATAAACAATTGATTCTTTAATAAAAAAATTAAGTGGTTATTATGGAAATTCTACAAAAAAGAGGAGCATTGACTCATTTTCAAATATTAGGTGAAATTTCTAAACAGGAACCAAATCTTAAGCAAAAGGATTTGGCTGAACGTTTAGGAATAACAATTCAAGCGGTTTCTGAAAATATCAAAACATTGACTGAACTTGAATACATTACATCTAAAGATGGCAGAGCACCATATAAGATTACTCAAAAGGGAATTGCTAAAGTCAAAAAAGATGCAATTACCTTAAGGAAATATTCTGACAGCGTTCTTGAAACCATGACCTATTACAAATCCACCTGGCCTGCAATCGCTAAGGAAGACTTGAAGGAAGGTGATGAAGTAGGATTGTACATGGAAGATGGAAGATTATACGCTTCAATCAATGCACAGACTGATGCATACGCTGATGTAATATTGGATACTAAAAAAGGATTTGATGTTGCTTTAACCAATCTTAAAGGAATCATTGAAATCAAAGAAAGTAAAATCCTAATAATTACATTGCCTCCAATAAAACAAGGAGGATCAAGAGCTGCAGATATGGACCTGATTAAGGAAATCTATGAAGGAAAATATGAAAACTATGGATTAAGCTCAATTGATAAGGTTGCAGCAATTGGAACCACTTCTCATGTAATAGCTAATGCATTAGATATGCCAGTAGACATTGAATTTGGAGTGAGTGAAGCAGCCCAATCTGCAGTTAGAAAAGGATTGAATGTTATGATTCTTTCAATTGGAGACATGAGCAAAAACATATCCAAAGACTTGGAAGACGCCAACATTCCATATCAAGTCATAGACGCTAAAAAATCAACCATTGAACTTTAAGAATATATTTTTATATATTTTTAAATTTCTTTTTTTTTTATAATTTTTAATATTACAATAAAAA
>SUTG01000037.1 GCA_015063035.1 Methanobrevibacter olleyae | reverse complement strand
TTTCAAAGAAACCAGCAATGATTAATACGTTGAAATCAATTCTGTTCTTCATCATTGCTGGTTTCTTTGAAATCGGTGGAGGATATTTGATTTGGTTATGGCTAAGGGAAGGCAAGGGAATAGAATTTGCCATTTTAGGCGCAATCATTCTAATTCTTTATGGAATAGTTCCTACATTCCAGCCTGCAACATTCGGTAAGGTCTATGCCGCTTATGGTGGAGTCTTTATAGCACTATCAGTTTTATGGGGTTGGAAGGTAGACAATATTGTACCCGACCAGTTTGACATAATCGGAGCATGCATCGCATTGATTGGTGTATTTGTCATTATGTATTGGCCAAGAGCTATAGGATAATGATTAAAAATTATTTATTAAACAGTATTTAAAACTAAAAGTTATAATATATTAATATAATATAAAAAAATTTTAATAAAAAAATATAATATTAAAAATTAACATCTAAATTATTTATCATGAGGTGGTATCATGCAATGTAGAATGTGTGGTTATGAATTCGATCCAATAGTCGGGGGATGTGGATCATGTGGCAGTTGCAAAGGATGCAACAAGGCCGAATGTCCAAGATGCGGATATAAAAATGATTTGTCTTGAATCTGAATTTGATTACATCAGCAGATTCCAAGCTAAGTTAAAAGCATTCAAGGCTAAAAGAGCACGTGGAAAATAATTTTTATTCTAATTATTTATTCCATTATTTGTTCTTTTTTTTAATCTTATTTTTATTCATTTAATTTTCCATTAATTTAATTCTATTTTTTATCTTCTATTTTTTTATTCTATTTTTTATCTTCTATTTTTTTTCTATTTTTTTATTCTTTGTATTTTTTATTAGTTTTTCATCATCTTCTTCTAGGGGTTTATTTTTTTAAAATTAATCAGAAGCATTATTTTTCAAATTAAAGATGTCATTTATTTATTTTTAATTAAAAATTATTTTTATAGGTTTATATTAGAATATTTTTGATTTATAGTAGTTACATTAATAATTATGAGCATATATTATTTTAAAATTAATTTAAAGGGTATTTTATGATTTTTAATCATTTTTTTGAAAATAATTTTTCATTCATTGCCAATTTAAGCTTATTTTTAGAAATGATTATCTTAAACTAGTTATTTATTAAAAATTATTCTCATTTATTTTTTATTTCTTTTTAATTTATTTAATATTTGTCATTTTGCGTTTTTAATAGTTTTTATCTTGTTATGGATAAAATAATTCTTTAATAAAAAGTTTTAATTTTTTATTACTTTCAAAAAAGTATTACTTTTTTATCTCAATTTTGGTGTTTAGTAATACAAAACAAACATTTATAAACCTTTTATATATAAATATAATTGTTTATTTGTTTTTAAATTGAATAAGTTGTTTATAAATCTCTTTAATTTAGAAACAAAAACATATGCTTCAAGTATTGCTTTTTTCATATATAGATATGTAAAAGTATTACTTGAGTATTACTTTCACAATGAATTATATTATAAAAGTATTACTTTTTATAAATGTAATATATGATTATTTTTCCAAATTTGTTTGAAAGTAATAATATATTGTTTTTAAGAAGTGATCTTTCATAGTGTGATTTATTTTATTAAATTAAATTGGAGGAAAAATAATATGCATATACCTGATGGTTTTATACCTCTTGGCCAATGTGCAATCTACTATGTAATCTTGATCATTGCATTGTACTTTGCAGGTAAATGGGCAAGAGCAAATCTTGATGAAAAACGTATACCATTGCTTGCAGTATTAGCTGCAGGTATCTTTGCAATTATGTCCATGAATATGCCAATTCCATTCGGTACCAGTGGTCACATGGTTGGTGGGGCATTAGTTGCTATTGTATTTATGGCTCCTGAAGCTGCTATTTTAGTATTCACTGCAGTATTGCTTATTCAAGCTTTATTCTTCGGTGACGGAGGAATCACTGCTTTAGGTGCAAATGTATTCAACATGGCTATTGTTGGAGGATTCGTAGGTCTTTACACCTTTAAGGCATTACAAGGCATGATAGGCAAGTATCCTTCTGCATTTGTAGCAGCATGGCTTGCAACTTTGCTTGCAGCAGTTGTAGCTGCAATTGAAATGGCTATTGCAGGAACTTTCCCATTGACTGTTGGAATTGCTTCTATGGCACTTTACCATGCATTTATTGGTATAATTGAAGGAGTATTGACTGTAATTGTTCTTTATGCTCTTGAAAAATTCAGACCGGACTTACTGGCATGGAACAGAGAGTAGGGTGGTAATATGGAATTAAGTCAAAGTGATAAATATTTAATCGTAGTAGGGATTATATTCTGTATCGCATTAGCGGTATTATCCCCTTATATTGCATCAGGTGATCCAGACGGATTAGAAAAATCTGCTGAAGATGCAGCTGTAGGTGAAGATGTGGAAACTGCAGTGATTGAATCACCATTCCCAGACTATACTTATGAACCTTTAGACAAATTAGGTGAAATCGGTGTTTTAATATTAGGCGGACTGATAACACTTGTTCTTGGTTTAGGTATAGGTTATGCATTAAAAAAATCTAACTAATTATGGGATTAGTTAAAATAAGATCTGCGGATTTTAATATTTTGGAATCTGTTGGGTTTTATATTTAGAAATCTATTAGGTTTAAATATTTAGAAATCTATTGGGTTTTATATTTAGAAAAACATAAATCTTGGATATTAATTATTGCTATAATTATTATCTGAGATTCACCTCTTTTTCTATTTTTTTTAAAAAATTTTTTATATTTTAATTCTATAATATAAATTATTAAACGAACTTTTTCATTATTCTAGATTATTTTTGTGGTATTATGGCGATAGAACAGGTTAGAACATTAGAATTTATTTCCTCTCAGGATTCATTGATTCATAATTTGGAAGGTAGAGTCAAACTTGTTGCCATTTTGCTCATCATTCTTTTTTGTGTTTTTTCAGATAGGCTAATAGTTCCTCTTGTTTTGGAATGCTTTTTATTGATTGTCATGTTTTTAGCGAAATTGTCATTTAAGGAAAGCTTTAAAAGAGTGCTTCTTCTTTTGCCTTTCGGTGGTTTTGTCATCGCATTCCAACCATTCATACACCCTGGAAATATCATTTGGCAGGGTCCTTATTCATGGTTGTTCATAACAGACACCGGTTTAAATTGGACGGTTCTTTTATTTGCTAGATTGATCGTTTGTTTGACAGCTATTGTCATCCTTTCATCTACATCTCCTATGCAAGAAGTGGTACAATCATTCAGAAAACTTGGAATGCCAAGGGATCTTGCTATGATTCTAACAATTATGGTCAGATTCTTGTTTATCTTTGTAGATGAATTAAGGAACATTAGGCAATCCATGACTTCAAGAAACTTTGATCCCTTTAATGAAGACATTTCATACAAGTGGAGAGTTAAGCAAGTGGGATACAGCATAGCCATGATGTTTCTAAAGGCCTATGAAAAGGGAGAAACCATTTATTTAAGCATGGCAAGCAGATGCTTTTCAGACAATTCCAATCTATATCATGCAAAAACAATCATTGGCAAATCTGAATATATTTATTTGGCCATAATCGTTGCTATTATAATTATTTTGCAATTTCTTGTATTGTTTTATTCCAGTAATTTAGCTTATTTAGGTGTTTCCTTATCCTTATGACTTTTAATCCATTTTCTATTTTTCCATTTACCAATTTTTCATTTAATTTTTTTCATTGTCATAAATATTTAGGTATACCTAAAAATTTAGAAACATTTATATACTATGAAAAACAACTTATAATTAACAATAAATTTAGGCACACCTAAATTTTATTGTTTCTTGAAAAATCTTAAATTTTGTTGTTTATTAGTTCGACCAATAATAATCTAAAGTTTTCATAAATTACATATAATTATCTTCCTCCCTTTCTTTAGATTATTATTGGCTTTAAAGAATTTCAACACATCATTTTCTTCTGTTATAATCGCTCTATATCAAAACGAAATTCTTGGAATTAATAAGAACTTTTTATGATTTTAAGAACCATTTTAAAATAACTTAATTGTTATTTAGCAATCTCCAAACAAGTACATAGCGTTCTTTAATCCCAGGTATGCTATGTACTGCCTCTTATTTTATTTTATTTTATTTTATTTTATTTTATTTTATTTTATTTTATTTTATTTTATTTTATTTTATTTTTATTGTTATAATTTGCATATTTTAAATTATATTTTTCAATAAATTTTTTCAATTTTTCAAATCTTATTTTTTCAATATTTTTAAAAAAATTTTTAAGCTTTTGATGATCCATTGTACCTTATTTTTTAGGTAAACCTAAAAATTTAGAAAGGTTTATATACTATGAAGACTAAACTATAATTAACAATAAGTTTAGGTTTACCTAAATTATTGTGTTATTGAATAAAAATCTGTAATAATCTTGTTAATGATAAATTCTTAAATTCAAGTAATTGTACATAGTATTAGTTTAATCATAACAATCCAAATCTCTTGAATTTAGAATTTATTATTAATTTTAGTTTAATGAGTTTTACAAAAACACACATCATTTTCTTCTGCATATAATCGCTCTCTAATGTAAAATTCAGGGTCCAACTACAAGATTATTAATCTCTAAATGTATAAATAATTTTTAAGAAATTATTTAACTCAACCTCCAAAAAAAGTTCATAGCTTTGCTATGAATTACTTTTCTTTTTTTCTTTTTTAATTTTATATTTTCTAAAAATAGTGTTTTTATAGAATTTATGTTGTTATATTTTTTTCTATTCAAATAAAAATAGTTTTTCTTAATATATTTTAATTCCTTTATCTTTTAAAATGGCTGCCAAATAGATAAAGGATATTATAAAGAAGTAGAATAAGACCTGTATATCCAATATTCCTGTTTCCACCCCTAATATGGAATAAGTCAATATTAGGCTGTATATTGCAATATAAAATGAGTCTTTGGTGATTTTGATTATCTTATATCCTGTTCCTAATATGAATCCAAGAAGGCACATTTCCACTGCAACGCCAATCTTACCGAAATCAACTATCATCTGACCTAATAATGTAGGGGTTACAGTGACTTCTGTTCTCCAAGCTATTAGCTTCCCAACTAACATTCTTGGTCCAAGATCACTTCCAGGCATGGAACTCGCTAGCATTTTTCCATGCAATATTCCAAAGTTGCCAGAAATCTGATTCAGCAGGTTCAATACATGCATAGTAAAGTTAGCCCTATGTTCCAAGGTAGAGAATATGCTGATGTTTGTACTTATTGCAAGCTCATTCAATGACCTTAAGTAGCCAATTCCCATAATTGCACAAACTCCAATCAATGCACCAATAATCACTTCCCAAACAGATAAGATCTCTCCGTAGTATGCAATGATGATCATCATGAGAAGGATTGCAATGATAGGGGTTCTGTATTCAAGTGTAAGAACAGTTATCATTCCTATTAAGGTCAGAACTAGGAATCTGAATCTCACTTGGCCTCTTGAGATTTCACCATTTTTGTATTGGTTCAATCTGTGTGAAGCAATAAGCCCTATTCCTGGAATCACTAGGAATACTGGCATTGTGAATATAGGTTTTAATGAGTATCTTAAAGAGGATTTCAATATTGGCAATCCTCCAACAGATGCAATGCTTATGAACAGGAATATGATTCCAATTAGTGTAAGACAAAAACCGATTGAATAAACGTCTTTTGTATCGAACAATGGTATTTGATTTTTTTCGCTATTATTCAAAATAAATCTAGTCAATACGATTGCCCCAATAAAAAATGAGATGAATGCAATCAATAGGGTAAATTGCAAATCCCTTGAAACAGGTTCTGTTGCAAGGAGTAAAAAAAGTGTGAATGTTACTAAAACAATAAGTGGTGAAAATATCTCTCCCTTTAGAATTTTACTTTTCTTAAAGATGGATAAAAAGTCTTCACTAGGGTAAAGGCTTTTGAAATAGCTGTCAATCCATTCATTTTCAATAAATTCAAAGATATTGAAAATAAGTGTAAATAAAAAGGATTTTCTAATCATATCTTCTATATTTCTAGTGATTGTGCTAGCTATAGAATATATTAAACTCATATTTTCACTTTGTTATCCACTTTTTGCTTTAATCGTGTCTCAATAATAAGTTCTGATTTTTTGCTTTATTATGACTTAATTATAAGTTCTGATTTTTATTTGGCTTGTTTGGCCGTTGAAATCACCTAATATTGCGCTTGCTGTTTCCAAATCGGTTTTATTTGCTCTATTTATTTCAAGAACATTGCTTTGATCACTTTTCAAGACAATGCAAGGCTTTTTATTATCATATAATGCATTAATTAGCTTTTGATATTTTAAGCTATCTAAATTGTCTATAGCAATGCTTGCACTGATTTCACAATTGCTTCCATTAGGCATTTCATCGATAAGGTCATTAAGATTGCTGATCTCCTTTGGGTCAACAGCAATATCCTTGACATTCTTGTAGGTGTCCCCATCAGATTCCAAGCTTATTGAATCGATAAAGATGTCTGCATTTGGCACATCCTTGTAGAATCCAGCAAGCAATTTTTTGCCATCATTTTCAAGGAGAACGTTAACTTTTTCATTTTCACTTTCACCTAACCATAGGACTTTTCCATTAAGTTCAACCTTTTTGCCGGTTTTTGCATCTGTTCCAACAATTGTGCTTGTAACCACATTACCGTTTTTGTAGTAATCCAAATAGGTTTCAAGTATTTTTGGATTGGTTGAATAGTCAAAAGAAGTTGCTGAAGCATTAGATGAGTCATCATCTGCCATATGGTAAATTGCAAATCCTGCCGCACCAATGATGCAGATAATTATTAAAATGTCAATAATACTGATCTTATTTAAAAACCCTGGTTTTTTCATATTCATAACCTGAAAAATTCATAATCGCGCATTAAGCATGTTTTTCAATCATGCCTTTATCATTTGTCAATTTTTTATTTTAGTTATTCTTCGTAAATAGCTCCTAAAGGACACATATCATTTGTTAATTTTTTATTTTAGTTATTCTTCGTAAATAGCTCCTAAAGGACACATATCATTTGTTAATTTTTTATTTTAGTTATTCTTCGTAAATAGCTCCTAAAGGACACATATCCATGCATATTCCACAGTCATCACAGCCATCCTTAATGACCATTGTGTATCCTTTTTTCTCAATCAAGTCCTTTGGACAAACAGGTATGCATTTTTCACAAACTCCACATTCATCTAAATCAATAACTATCAAAAATATCGCCTCATAATTTTTGTGAATTTTGTAAATTATTAAAATATGATTGTTATGCTTTTTTAATAATTTATTTAATAATTTAATTCTTTAATAAAGTTTTATTTAGTAATTTATTTAATAACTTATTGTCTTTAATAAAGTTTTATTTAATACTATTTTAAGATATAATCATTTTTCTTTATATAACTTTGTAAATTTTTGATTATTTCTTAATAATTTTCTTTTTAACTCCCCTAATTTCATCTTTAATAGGTGATTTTTCAATAAACTTTTTTCATATCCACAACCTTTATATATCATAAAGTTTAAAATAATATTGTTGTAATATTATGCAAGGGTTCCCGAGCGGCCAAAGGGGAAGGACTTAAGATCCTTTGGTGTAGACCTACGAGGGTTCGAATCCCTTCCCTTGCACTTTTTTATAGATTTTTTCCGATTTTTACTGCCTTAGTGGCTCAGCCGGTAGAGCGCTACCTTGGTAAGGTAGAAGTCGGGGGTTCGAATCCCCCCTAAGGCTCTTTTTTTCTAATTAATTCAAAAAGGATTAATTAGTTTTTTTATTTTTTTTTCAACGAAAGTTGTTTTTTTTAAATTAGTCTATTTAAGGTATCATACTCTAAGGTATCATACCTTAAATACTAATTGTAAGTTTTTTTATAATGGGATTATTTTTTTCTTATTTTCAATTAGCTGTAATTTGTTAAGTATGGATTATTTGTGAATTCATCAATCAATCAATTTATATATGATAAAGTGCATATTCTATTTGCAGCTATTGTGCAAATATTAAAGTTGTTTTGAATTCATTGAAATTAGAAATTGAAAAATATGGGTGATACTTTGGTTAAGCATTTTAACGTTATGATGGCGGCATTCATTTCCGGAACTGTTGCATTATTCACTTCAGTCTTAGGAGTTTCCGGTACCATTATTGGATCTGTATTGAGCTCATTCCTCTATCAATTGCTTTCAGGATACTCTGAAGAGAAAATTGAGGAGGGTGCTTTGAGAAAACCTAAATTAGCTAATGAGATTGTTTACATATTTCCATTGGTAGTCATAGGAATTATAGAATTGATATTCTTCTTGTCTGCATTGCATTACAGATTTGATATGATATTTGACTTTCTTGAATCCGCTGTAGCAAATAACTTATTCAGATTGATGGGAATAGGTCTGATTATCTTAGGAGCATACCCATATTTCAATTCAAACAATATCGATAAACGTAACGGAACTGTTGTTTTGATTGTAGGTGTATTGTTGCTTTTAAGAGGGCTTATGGACATTTCAAGCATCACTTCCAAAATATTCTACGCTGTCTTTGCTCCATTTGATTCATTGTTTGCATTGTTTGTGATTGTTTCATTGGCACTTGTCATATTCAACATATTAATCGGTTCCGATATTGAATATTTCAAATCAAATGAGTTCATGAATAAGCATAGGCCAAGAAAGCCTCATGCAAGAAAAGTAGACACTTCCTTTGGTAGAAATGCTAATGAAAATGAGGAGTTCAATCATCATTCCATCAATCATAATTCCAATAATCAGTCTAATCATTACAATAGGCCTAATCCTAGAGTGAAAAAATCAAGTCACGATTCTCATGGAAATCAGGAATCTCTTCCAATCTATGAAGAGGAAGTCATTTTGGTAAATAATCCAGAGGATCCTAATAATCCAATTAAAAAAAGAATCTTAAAACGAGTTAAGCAGGAAGATTGCGGGGATTATGATGATTATCAAGATGTCTATGTTCTTGATGATTTAGAATAAGATCATTATTTTAAAATTTAAGAAAGGGAAAACTAAATGTTTTTTCCAATCATCTTTTTTTATTATTTTACTTTTTTATCAAATAAAAAAATTTTTTATAAACTAAAAAAACTATAATTCCTATCATCTTTTTTTATTATTTTACTTTTTTATCAAATAAAAAAATTTTTTTATAAACTAAAAAAACTATAATTTTAATTGGACCTTCTCCAGGTATTTCCACATTTGGCACACCTGATGAAATAGGTTGGAGCTTCATCAGCGGATCTTGTTTGAACTGTCCACCAGTATCCTTTAGTTCCTCCGCATTTATAGCAGGTAATCTCTTTTGTAGGAAGAGCCACATTATTGTTGTCAGTCACAATGACTTCCATCTCTTTTTTCCTCTCTCCTTCAAACTGATACTCCTCTTTGATTGTCTCATCGGATATCTCTTCCACATATCCGCAATCACATTCCAGCTTATTGTTTTTAGGTATCAGTATCTTACCGCAATTTGGACAGAATCTCATTATTATCACTCAAAGTGTATTGATGTGTCAAATATCTTTTCATCAGTTTTCTATAGCTTGCCTATTGCTTATGGATTTTTCATCTGTCATTTTTTCATGATATTTTTGAATAATTTATCATTATTTGTAATGGTATTTATAAAATTCCTCATAAAAAATTCAATAATTTTTCATGATATTTGATGAAATTTCAAAAAAAACTTTTCTTCAATATTTTACTATTTCTTTATTATTTTCTTATAATATAAATTTTTATATTATTATCAACTTTATTAATAATTTTATCGACAATTTCAAATTTCAATAGCTATTTTTCATCACCAATAATATTTTTTTTGAAAATTTTATTGAATCCATAATAATTTGTAATAATTTATCATGATAAATCAACATATTTATATACAATGTTTTTTAAAAGTTATAGTATATACAATGTTTACTAAATTATCGTATATGAAAGAATGGAGGAAATATCAATGATTGAAATTCGCTTCCACGGACGTGGAGGACAAGGTGCTGTAACTGCAGCAGAGATTTTAGCTAAGGCAGCATTTAAAGATGGTAAATACTCTCAAGCGTTCCCATTCTTCGGTGTAGAAAGAAGAGGAGCACCTGTTATGGCGTTTACCAGAATTGACACAGAACCTATCAATTTAAGATATCAGGTTTACAATCCTGATCATGTGATAGTTCTTGACGATGGTCTTTTAAGTGTTGTTGATGTTTATTCTGGATTGAAAGAAGATGGTGAAGTTATTATAAATACTCATGAAAAGGTCGAATCAGCAAGTCACAAGGTATTTGATGTGGATGCAACAGGCATTGCACTTGAAATTTTAGGTGTAAACATTGTAAACACCATTATTTTAGGATACTTTGCTAAAAAGACCGGTGAAGTAAGTATTGAATCACTTATTGAAGTAATTAAGGAAACTTTCCCAGGTCCAATTGGAGAGAAAAACGCAGTAGCAGCTCAAAAAGCTTATGATATGGCTTAGGTGGCTGTATTTAAAATTATTAATTTATGAAAGGTGATTAAATGGTTTCTATTGGATGTGCAATTAGTGAACCTGGAAGTACACGTAAAAACAAAACAGGGAGTTGGAGAACTTTTAAGCCAATCCTTGATAAAGAAGCTTGTGTAGATTGTGATAATTGTATCATGTTCTGTCCAGAAGGATGCATTAACAAAGATCATGATATAGATTATGATTATTGTAAAGGTTGCGGTATTTGTAAAGTAGAATGCCCAGTTCAAGCTATTAAAATGGAAATAGAATAGCTAAGCTATTAAAATGTTAAAATAAAGCGCTATTCTATTGTTATGTTGATATTGGATAGATAAAATCTATCATTATAAAAAAATAAGAGTGGAGAAAATTTTATGGCAAAAGAAATTATGACAACAAATAGAGCAGTTGCAGAAGCTGTAAAGTTAGCAAAACCACAAGTTGTTCCTGTTTACCCTATTACTCCTCAAACTACCATATCCGAATACCTTGCACAGTTCGTTGCAGATGGTGATTTGGATGCAGAGTACATTAGAGTAGAATCTGAACACAGTGCAATTAGTGCTACTTTAGGAGCTTCCGAAGCAGGGGTAAGAGTATTCACTGCTACTTCATCTCAAGGATTAATGCTTATGCATGAGATATTGTTTGCAGCTGCAGGTATGAGAGCTCCAATAGTAATGGCAGATGCAAACAGGGCAATTTCTGCTCCATTAAACATTTGGAACGATCAACAAGATTCCATCGCACAAAGGGATGCTGGATGGATTCAGCTTTATGTGGAAAATGCTCAGGAAGGATTTGACACTATTCTTCAAGCATACAGAATTGCAGAGCATGAAGAAGTCATGTTACCTGTAATGGTATGTTTAGACGGATTCATCTTAACTCACACAGTTGAGCCTGTAGACTTGCTTGAACAGGCTGAAGTTGATACCTTCCTTGAACCGTATGTGCCTAAATTCGCTTACCTTGACCCTGAAAGGCCAATGTCCTTAGGTAACTTTGCAGACCCTGAATACTATACAGAAGCAAGACATGATATGCAAGTCGCTATGGACAAGTCCATGGAGGTAATCAAGGAAGTAGGTGCCGAATTCGGTGAGAAATTCGGAAGAAGCTATGGTCTTACCGAACCTTACTTATGTGAAGATGCAGAAATCATCTTGGTATGTATGGGTTCAATGGCAAGTACAGTAAGACATGTCATCGATGAGTTAAGGGCTAAAGGCGAAAAGGTCGGTCTCTTGAAAATCAGATCCTACAGGCCATTCCCTTACGAGGAAATCGATGAAATCGTCAAAAACGCTGATAAATTGGCTGTACTTGATAAAAACTTCTCATTCGGTATTGGAGGGGCTCTTTTCGCAGACTTGAAAACTAAATGTCACAAGGAAACCTATGGCTTCATTTTAGGATTAGGTGGAAGAGATGTAGTTCCTGAATACATTGAAGAAGCTGTAGAATTAACTAAAAATCCAGTAAAAGAAGTTACTTGGTTAGGCTTAAAGGAGGATGAATAATATGGAATTTCCTGAAGAAGAATTATTGGCACCAGGTCACAGAGGCTGTGCTGGTTGCGGAGCAGCTATTGCTGTAAGGCTTGCTCTTAAGGCATTAGGCAGAAACACTGTAGTGGCCTGTGCAACCGGTTGTTTGGATGTTATGACATCCCCTTATCCTGAAACAGCATGGGAAGTCCCATGGATTCACGTTGCTTTTGAAAACGCAGGTGCAGTGGCTTCCGGTGTAGAAAGAGCATTGAAAGCTCAAGGTAAGGAAGATGTCAATATCGTTGCTTTCGGTGGTGACGGTGGTACTGCTGATATCGGTATCCAATCATTATCCGGTGCAATGGAAAGAGGTCACGACATAACCTATATCTGTTACGATAACGAAGCTTACATGAACACTGGTATTCAAAGAAGTGGAGCTACCCCTTATGGTGCATCAACAACCACTTCACCAGCAGGTAACTTAAGCTTTGGTGAAGACAAGCCTAAGAAAAACATGGCTTTCATTATGGCAGCTCATGGAATTCCATATGTGGCTACAGCATCAATTTCATATCCTGAAGACTTTATGAAAAAGGTCAAGAAGGCAGCTGAAACCAAAGGTCCTGCTTACATTCACTTACAACAACCATGTACTACCGGTTGGGGATTCAAACCTGAACAGACCATTCAATTAGGTAGACTTGCTGTTGAAACCGGTGCATGGGGATTATTTGAAATTGAAAACGGTGAATTCAGAGTAACTTACAGACCTCAAGAAAGAAAACCTGTAGTGGAATACTTATCTGCTCAAAAAAGATTCAGACATCTTAAAGAAGAACAAATTAATGAAATCCAAGAATTCGTTGACAATCAATGTGAAGAATTAGGTATCTAAGGAGGGTCTCTATTGGAGAAATTAATAGTAGATAATGAATTATGTGATGGATGCCAGGATTGCGAAAAAGCATGTGAAGGAGTCCATGGAGTTCCTAGAATCACTATTCATGAATTAGACGGTTCCTATTTCCCTATTCGTTGTCAACAATGTGAGGATGCTCCGTGTGAGATCATTTGTCCAACCGGTGCAATGAGCAATTTAGGAGTAGATGTAACTAAATGTATTGCTTGTGGTTTCTGTGCAATGGCTTGTCCATTTGGTGCAATTTCCATTGAGTATAGCAATGCTCATAAGTGTAATCATTGTGCAGACAGAGAGGAAGGCCCAGCATGTGTCAAAGCCTGTTCCAAAAGAGCTATTGCGGTTCATGACATTAAGAATGTCATCAAAAGGAAACAAAAAGAACACATTGAAAAGATCTATGGCTTGGATAAACCAGCCAAGAAGAAAGGTCTTCTTAGCGTGATTACAACTGATACAAGAGCTAGAAAACCATTGGATGGAGAATAAGAGGTGTTGATATGGATGAATTGAAAGTTAACCCGGAACTTTGTGTAGATTGCGGACTTTGTGAACGTAACTGTCCTAACAATGCAATTCGTGTTCATGATGGTGTCCCTTTATTCTGTATGCATTGCAGTCCTGAAAAAGCACCTTGTCTTGCTGTATGTCCAAAAGGAGCTATTGTAGCACTTGGAGGAGCAATTACAATTAAGCAGGATAAATGTATTGGTTGTGGATTATGTCATAGTGTATGTCCCATTGGAGCCATCACCATTAATGAGATAGGTCAAGCTACCAAATGTGACTTATGTGAAGGCTATGACACTCAACAATGTGTTGAGGCATGTCCAACTCATGCTCTGACAAATGATACAGAAAAGATAATTCATGATAAACAGGATAAAATATCCGAAGGATTTAAGAAAATTCAAACTTTATTGAAATAGTCTTAAACCCTAAAGATTTTTAAAATTTATTTAAATAATTTTTAAAGATTAATTCTTTAAAAATTCTCTTTTTTTATTTTTAAAACTATTATTATTAACTTATTTAAATACTAAATTAATTTTTATAGATATTTCTCTTTTTTTACGGTTTATTCTCTTTTTTTAGTAAATATTATATAATTATAGTTGAATAAATATTATATAACTAAACATTAGGAGAAATGGAATATGCTAGATAAAAAGTTTATTTTTTTAGTAATATTGCTCGTTGGCTTTATTAGCATTTCGTCTGTTAGTGCTTTAGATGATGCCGCAAGCAATAATTCTATTTTGGATGAAAGCATTGTTGATATCGATGCTTTGAGCAGTTCTGATGAAGAACTTATTTCTTATGAAAATAATGATGGTGATGTTTTAGCCAAGGAAGATGGTGAAGCAGAACTATCAGAAGACCCAGGAACATTTTACCAATTAGAACAATCCATTAATGGCAATGAGGATTCTATAATTGAGTTAACAAGAGATTATACTTTCGGTGATTCCGGGTCTAAGTTTGAAAAGGGAATTGTCATAAACCGTTCTGTAACCATTAATGGAAATGGCATAACTATTGACGGATCAAACAAAGCACGTATATTCAATATCACTGCTGACAATGTCATAATCAATAATATTACTTTTATAAATGGTAAATCAACATATATTAATGATGTTGAGGATATTTATGGTGGTGCTATCTACTGGTCTGGTGCAAATGGTTCTGCTGTAAATTGCATTTTTAATGATAATTTTGCACAAAATAGTGGTGGTGCTATCTATTGGTCTGGTGCTGATGGTTCTGCTGTGAATTGTTCATTTAATGATAATTATGCAATGTATGGTGGTGCTATATATGGCGGTTCTGCTGTGAATTGTAATTTTACTGGTAATGATGCATCTTGGGGTGGTGCAATAGGCTATCAATATGAACCGGGTTATGGTTTTGATTATGATGACTTCTGTCATGCTGTGAATTGTAATTTTGCTGGCAATAGTGCATCTTGGGGCGGTGCTATTTATCATTGTATTGCAGAGAATTGTAATTTCACTGGTAATATAGCAGATTCTTACGGTGGTGCCATTTCTCATGGTATTGCTGAAAATTGTATTTTCATTAGCAATTCTGCAGATTATGGTGGAGGTGCTGCTTATGAAGTTAAGGCCAAGAATTGTAATTTCACCAATAATTCTGCATCTAATGGTGAAACTGGGGATGGTGGTGCTATTCTAGGCGGTTCTGCTGTAAATTGTATTTTCACTAATAATTCTGCAGTTCGAGTGGGTGGAGCTATCGCTTATGGTTCTGCTGAGAATAGTGCATTTAATAATAATTATGTAACTTGCGAGTATTCATGTGGTGGTGCTATTTATGATGGGGATGCCGTGAATTGTAATTTTACTGGCAATTCCGCATATAATGGTGGTGCCATTGGCAGTGATTCTTATGATACCCGCTGCTCCGCTAAGAATTGTATTTTTACTGGCAATAATGCATTAGCTGATGGTGGTGCTATTTATAATGGCTCTGCTGAAAACTGTATTTTTAAAAGTAATTCAGCAGCCCAAAATGGCGGTGCAATGATTTATGGTTCCGCTAAGAATTGTACTTTTACTGGAAACAGTGCAATCAATGGCAGTGATGTCTGTAATGGTACATTAACTTATTATACAAAAGTCACTGCTCCTAAGGTTACTGCAACATATAATGTTAACAAGTATCTTGTCATTACTTTGAAGGATTCATTTGGTAAGGTTTTAGCAAAACAGAAAGTCACTGTTAAGGTCGGAACCATTAGCAAGACCTTAACTACCAATTCTAAAGGTCAGGTTTCTGTTCTTGTTTCAAAATTGATTCCTAAGACTTATACCGCATCAATTAGCTTTGCAGGAGATAAAACTTACTTAAAATCTTCCTCCAGCGTAAAGGTTGTAGTTAAAAAAGCTACTCCTAAATTGACTGCTAAGGCAAAAACCTTTAAAAGAACAGTAAAGACTAAAAAATACAAAATCACTTTAAAAACCAATAAAGGTAAAGTGATGAAAAAAGTTAAAGTTACTTTAAGAGTCAATAAGAAGACTTTCACTGCTAAAACCAACTCCAAAGGTGTTGCTACCTTCAAAATCACTAATTTGAAGAAAAAAGGAAAATACACTGCAGTAGTCAAATATGCAGGAAACAAATACTATAAGAAAGTAACTAAAAAACCAAAAATAACTGTTAAAGTGTAGATGTTTTACAAACATCTACTATTTTTTCTTTTTTCTAACTATTTTTCTATTTTATAAATTTTAAAAAATTATTTAAATTAATAAATTAAATATTTTATATAGATTATTTTTAATTAATTATAATTCTTTAATTTAATTAGTGATTTTATGATAACAGAAAAACAAATTGAAGATACCATTTATCAATTATATAAACAGGCTGCTATCGTTCTTCAAGATGATGTCAAATGCGCACTTGAAGATGCTCTTAAACGTGAGGATAGTGACTTAGGTAGGCTAAATATTGAAGCTATCTTAAAGAATATTGAACTTGCAGAAGAAAAGTCAATTCCAATGTGCCAAGATACAGGTCTCCCTATAATTTTTGTAAAGCTTGGTAAGGTTCCTGTTGAAAATCTTTATGAGGGAATCAAGAAAGGAGTTGCAAAGGCAACCTCAGAAGTGCCCCTTAGGCCAAATGTGGTTGATCCTATCACCAGAAAGAATTCTGGAAATGTGGGAGACAAAGTGCCTATTGTAGACATTGAATTGATTGATGAAGATTATGTTGAATTCACCATAATGCCTAAAGGATTCGGCTCTGAAAACAACAATGCGCTTAAGATGGCACTTCCTGCTGAAGGAATCGAGGGAGTGAAGGACTTTGTTGTTGAAACTGCATTAAAGGCAGGTGGAAAGCCATGCCCTCCTATTGTTGTAGGGGTTGGGATTGGCGGAAGCTCTGACATGGCATTGAAATTAGGTAAAAAGGCGCTTCTTGGAAAGGTGGGAGAGCGCAATCCAGATCCAACAATAGCTGAAATGGAACTTGAATGTCTTGAAAGAATCAACAAGGATGGAAAAGGGCCAATGGGTCTTGGAGGCAGAACAACTGCACTTGATGTAAAGATCTTGAAGATGGACACTCATACAGCAGGGCTACCTATTGGTGTAGTAATTCAATGTTGGGCAGACAGGCATGCAACAGCCCGTTTAGAAGATAATTGATTTATAAAAAATTTTAATATTAATAAAATAAATATAAATTATCAAAAGAACACCAGTTTTCATTATTCATTTTAAGATAATTGCTTTCGGTGATTTGAATGGTTTACACTATAGACGAGATTAGAAAAAGAATCATGCCCATTGTCATAAGGTATGGTATAGCTAGCTTTGCTCTTTTTGGGTCTTATGCAAGAGGTGAAGCTACTGATGAAAGCGATTTGGATTTTGTTATGGATAAGGGAGATCTAAAAGGATTGAGATATATTTCTTTAGTGCAGGATTTGGAAAGAGAATTTGAATGTCATGTTGATGTAGTTAGTAAGGATAGTTCTAATAAGGAATTTCTTTTGGCAATTGAAAAGGAAGAGGTTTTATTGTATGAAAGAAAAGGATAAAAGAACTATAAAAATAATTGTAGATTATTGCAATCGTATGGAAGATTACACTAATCGTTTTGATAATGATAAAGAAATATACTTATCCGATAAACTATATCAGGATGCATGTGCATTGGTGATAATACAAATTGGTGAATTTGTAGGTCGATTGTCTGATGAATTTAGAGATTGTCATAAAGAGGTCAATTGGCAAGAAATTATAGGGATGAGAAATATTTTTGCTCATAATTATGAAGATGTCATTGATGATATTGTATGGGATGTCATTCAAGAGGATATACCTAATCTTAAGAATTATTTTGAGAGTTTATTGTGTAAATAATTTAATGCTTTTTTTATAATCTAGAGGAATTTAAATGATACTTATTATAACTGGACACTTGGCTTATCCTTTAGTTAAGGAAATGGCTCAAAAATCAAAAAAGGAAACAGTGGTGCATATAGCAGAGACACAAGTTGCTGCTTTCTTGACTCCAACCCAGATAATCAAGGAAATCCACGAGCATTTTGAAGACAGATTAGATGATATTGATTTGATACTAGTTCCAGGCTTAATAAGAAAAGACACTTTTTTGATTGCAGAGGAATTCAATATTCCTTGTTACAAGGCATCAACTGATGCAGCAGACCTTGCTATGGTTTTAGACTTGGTAGATGAGCTAGAGTTATCCCAGTCCACACCTGCAGACAAACTCATCATAGAAGAGAAGAAGAAACAGGCATTGAAATTCATTGAAGACTTTGAAAATGACACAGAAAAGAGAGATGAATTGCTCAAGAAGGAAAACAACATTCTTGTGAGAAACTTGCCTGTTGGTGAGGATTTCCCAATGAGAGTCTTGTCTGAGATTGCAAGTGCCCCTATTCTATCAAAAGAGGATTTGATTAAAAAGGCGGAATTCTTTGTCGCTTCCGGTTCTGACATGATAGACATTGGTATGATTGCAGGTGAAGACAGGTCTGATGAGATTCCTGATTTGATTGACACTCTTCGTCCTATTGTAGGGGATAGGCCTTTAAGTATAGATACATTGAATCCAAAGGAGATTGAGGCTGCAGTAAACCATGGAATTGATATGGTTTTAAGTTTAGATAATGGTAATTATGAAGAGATATTGCCTTTATTAAAGGAAAAGAATGTTCCAGCAGTTATTTTACCAACTAATTTCTCTGAAGGATATGTACCTCACACCCCTAAAGAAAGGGTTGAATCCATGCAAAAATTGGTTTCAAACCTTGATGGCCTTGATGTTGTCTGTGACTTGATTTTAGACCCTGTCAACAGTTCAAGCCTTGTGGATTCAATTATTGCATTCCATGATTTCCATGAACTTGACAAGAAGCCGATGTTCTTTGGCATAGGAAATGTGATTGAGCTTATGGACACGGATTCTGTAGGCGCTAATGCTGTTCTTGCTGGAATTGCAATGGAGCTTGGTGCAAGCATACTTTTCACTCCGGAGGAAAGCGGTAAGACTCATGGAAGTGTAAGGGAATTGGCAATTGCCTCTAAAATGATGTTTTTAGCTAAAAACAGACAATCAATCCCTAAGGATTTAGGTGTTGACCTTCTCGTATTCAAGGACAAGAAGAAAAGGTTTGACTTGAAGCAGGATGATGGCGTTCCTATTGTAAAGCAGGAGGCTCCTATAAAGTTTGTAAGGGATAAGGCTGGAAGCTTTAAGATAAGGGTTGAACATGCAATATCAGTCAAGGATTCTTATATTGTTGCAACTCACTTCAAGAAAACACAGCCTACCATAAGCTTTGAAGGAAAAACAGCAAGTGAAATCTATGAAGAGATCATTGAAAAGGGTCTTGTAACCAGATTGGACCATGCAGCATATCTTGGTAAGGAACTTGAAAAGGCAGAGATTGCGATGCTAACTGGAAAAGAGTATGTTCAGGACTTTGAATTGTTTAAGGATCCTGAAGAGTTCATATAAAAAAAGTTTTTTTTAGTTTTTAACAGTTCAATTTTAAAATGAGTGATGTTTTTATTGCTTCTTTAAACCTTATTTATTTTCTTTTTTATCGATTTTTGACTTTTTAATTGGTTTCTTTATATTATTTATTTTCTTTTTTTTTTTTAATCGTTTTGTCCTTATTTTTTCTTTTTT
>SUTG01000036.1 GCA_015063035.1 Methanobrevibacter olleyae | reverse complement strand
AAGAATTTAATAGAGTAGAACATTCTGTCTATGACCATATTATCTATGACAGTGAAGTTGAGAAGAACTTTGCAGAAAGTCTTGAAAAGGATCCTGAAGTAATTTTATATGCTAAACTTCCTGGATGGTTTAAGATAAACACTCCTCTTGGAGGATATAATCCTGATTGGGCTATTCTTCTTAGAGACAATGAAGACGGTAAAAAGAGGATGTACTTTGTTTTAGAAACCAAAGGAAACATTGATTCAGACTCTTTAAGACCAAGTGAATTGGCGAAGATTAGATGTGGTAAAAAGCACTTTAAAGCATTGGATAGTGGAGTTGAGTTTACTGCAGCTGACAGTTATGATAGATTTAAGACTAGTGCGAAATAGTAAAATATAATGTGAAATCATGATAGAAATCCCAACTCCATCAAAAGAAGAAGTAGATAAATACATAGAAAAATGGAATAAGTTAGAAAACTATGTTAATCAAGAAAATAGTCTAAACAAGCTATTTCATGATTTGCTTCCAGAAAATAAACTAATCGAAGACATTCTAATCAAAGCAAGCACATTGAATGACTTTTATAGTACAAACATATTTTCAATATTTCCAGTAGCTAAGCATATACATGAACTTGATATTGATGAAAGGCTTTATAATGGTGATTTAAGTTTAGTGGATGATATCGCAGATGTTAAAGATCTAAATAAAAGATTTTATTCATTTGCTACCAAATACTGTTCTCATCATAATCCTGATGATTATCCTATCTTTGACAATTATGTTTCAAAAGTATTGGTTCATTTCAAAAAACGGGATAAATTTGCTAAATTTAAAATGGAAGATTTAAGGGATTACATTAAATTTAATGAAGTTTTAGATGAGTTTGCAAAATTCTATAATCTAGAAGAGTTTACAAGAAAAGAATTGGATATGTATCTATGGCAGTTAGGAAAAGAGTATTTTAAAAGATATTAATAAAAAAGGGGGGGATATGGTGTTTTCTAAAATAAAAAACAAAATATTAAAAAAGGAAAAGGAAGAGACTCCTTTTGAAAGGGCCAAAAGAGATATTGAAGAGCATTACATACCTATTGCACCAGAAGATACTTTAAAAAATCTCAAATACTATGTCAGTGATGTCATTGCTCCTCCAGAATTGGAAGAGAAATATAATATTGGAAGAATATTAAACGAACCTCGTTTTATTGATTTCACTGCAAAGGTAGGTGGACTTCAAGGCACATGCCGTTATCTAATCCTATCCAATCATATGGTTCCCTCATCTGATCCAGAATTCAAGGACCTTGATGTTTATATTAATAGGCCCAATTCCAAGTTCAAGGTAGTTGACTTCTTCAGATATCAAGGAATAACCCAAATAGCCCTCTTGCATCTTCCTGATGATGATTGGGAAACATTGAAAAAGAAGAGACATCTTGACCTTATGGATGAAGTGAGGGATGTTCTTTTGGATTGCTTGAAAATGGATGTAATCCCTGAATTGGAATCCAAGTCATGGCAGGAAAGGGACCTTCTTCCTATTGGAATAACTAATGAAGGGAACTATTTCGAACTTGATGCATTGAACAATTACGGATTTTTCAACGAATCAACTCCAACTTCCCTATCTGATAAGGAAGAGATAGATTATGCATTCAAGAGATATAGGCAATTGACTGAACCTTATTTGACATCCTATTCGATTGCAGATCTTATTTTCTTATATGGCCTAAATTTATCTGAAGTAGGGGATAACATTCGGGATAAGCTATGGACAGATATAAAAAATGGCCTACCTTTAGTAAAGGTAGATGAACGTTTTATCAAGTATTTCAAGGAGGAATATAGAAAGAAATACCCTTACGCTTCAACCAACTTCATAGAGTTGGAACTGTTTGTCAAAACAGATAATGAATCCAAAAGCCGATTGGATGAAATATTAAAAACAGAAAAACTGTTTAACAAATTTGTTTATAGCAGAAGAGGTTTCAATGAGGAATATGAGGATTTATTATCTTCTAAAGGCTTTGATTATCTTGATTTATTCACATTCAAACAATTTTTATACGAAAAGATTGAAAAAGAAGAGATAAATTCCAAAAACTTCAATGAAAAGGTTGATGAATATCTTGATGAATATTATGAAGAATTCATTTATAACAGGAATAATTATCCCAAAACCATTGAAAAGGCAATAGCCTTTTTAATTAGAAATCTGGATGAGGAAAGTATAAAGGAAATAAAGAATATGGAAAAGTCACGTTTTTCAATATCTTCTCACTTTTTCTTAGGAATGTATATCCGAAATCAATATGGTATTAATAATAGGAAAAACAAGGAATTATTAAGTGATTGCAATAAAAAAAGCAATAATGAAATCCTAGGTTGGGCTGATAGCTATTCTAGATTCATTTTAGATGAGTTATGGGAAGAGATAAATGAAAACTATTCGAAAATAATTCAAAGTAAAAATGATTCAAATTCATTTTATTACAAAAAAGTTGAAGAAGGAAAAATACCAGCTCCTGTGTGGTTTAGATATCCTTATTCTCAATTAAAGGATTTCTTAGATGAAGATTACTTGGATGAAATTGATAGGTGCAAGGAAAACAATATTAATATTCCAAGTCCATTTAATGTTGAAGTAGATAAGAATAAGCCTACCCAATATCTTAAAGCTATGGAAGAGCTTAAGATTATTAGAGAGCATACAATGGGTTGTTTGCCATTCAGTTCAAAGGGAGAACCTAAATGCCATATCAGTTTATTGAAGGAAAAATTCCGTCTTAATGGCCATAATTTTTTTGAAATGAACTTTTCATTAATAAATGATTCTACTTTAGATGTCACTGAGTTAGATTCCTTCATTTATAGTGGCTGTACATTTTTGAGAGTATATGACTTCATTGATATCAATAGAAGCTATCTTTTCAATGAAATAGATTCTGCAAAAAAGGAAATTAAAAAAAGAAATAAGTTCAAATTCTTTAACGCAAGGATTAATGATAGATATGAATCCTTTGAAGAAGTCAAGGATATATATGATCTTGATGATGGATTGTTGTTTGTTTTTGAAAATAAGCGGAAGGAACTTGAAGAAAACAAGAGAAAAAATGTGTTATGGGAAGAAATAGTTCAAAACTATACAAAAGAGGAAATTTGGGATAAGATTAAATATTCTGTTGCATTGAATGGAATATATGTTAAAGCTATGCAAAATAATGAATTTAGAGAATATTTATTAAATACTAGAGATAAATTTTTAGTTAATTACAATATTTATGAAAATGAGTGGGCATTGCATGAGGAAGATAAGAAACTCATAGGTAAAAATCTTTATGGATTAGCCTTAATGGAAGTTCGTGATGAGATAAGAAGATTATATGAAAATGCAGACATGATTGATTGGGAATACTATAAGGATGATTACAATAAGGATTATGATTTAAATTATGTAGATTAAAAAAGTGATAACATGCAAGTGGCAATAGCTAAAAACTTAGAAACTAAAGAAATACTAGAACTAGACGACATTACATTCCAATTCGTACTATGGCTGAATGAAAACAATTACACAAAAATAGATCCAATCTATGCTAAATCAACTCTAAAAACAACTGTAAAAGAGTTCAACGAACTGAACAACAAAATGACCTTTGAAGGAGAAGATGAGCTATTAGTCCCACAAATTAACTACTTTGTAGAGCTAAACACTTGGGTCTGCTTTGGAAAGGAAGAAAATGAAGAAATCAGCTTAAGCTTTGAAATATGTGATGTAGTATATGACAACCAAACACATAAGGAATCCTACAATCCAATCGAACTAACATACCTAATCCCATTCTTAAATTCATTTGAAAAACAATAATCTTTATATATTACGGTTTCAAATAATATTTAGAAATAAAAAAACTGTTGAAATCGTAGATTATTTGGGTGAAATATGTCAATTGATGATAAGATGGAAAGGTTACATAGGGAACGTAGATTAACTGAAAGAACAAATGCTGAAAATCCTTCAAATAAAAATTCAAGTTATGAAGGATTTGCTGTTGCACAAGAGGAATATATTCAAGCTAATGCAACTCAAACCGAACCAATGGATTTTTGTCCAGAGTGCAATGGTATGATGTTGCCATATTTAGATGGTCATAAATGCAAGGACTGTGGTTTTACTAAAGGAGTTTCTGAAGAGTTAATTAAGAAATCTGAGGAAAAAGAAAAAAGATGTACTTTCAGTAGTGTGGAAATCAAACCAAAAGTTAATAATTATAGGCCAAGATCAAGGATTATTGAACCTAAAGAAGAGATTATGTCTACTTTAAGTTCAGAAGAGCTAAATGATAAGTTGACAAATTTGAATGATGATGCCTTTAATTTTGTAATATTACAATTAGGAGTTCCTAAATCATTGAATAAAGAAGAACAGATAATTTTTATAATGAACAATTATAAGTTGGTCAGAATAGAAAATGCTATTCACCAAGCTGAAAAGATAAAATATTAAATGATGTGATATTATGTGGCAAAAGGACCATAGGAGATCTAAAAAGGGATGCGTTAGCAGAAAGAAATTTGAAGAGGAACCTGAATACTATTCATTCGATGACAACTATGACTATGGGGATTATGATTATGAACGGGATAATGATTAAATAGATATACATTATCTTTTTACTTTTTTTCTATTTTTTACATTAAATCAATTAAATCAATTTTATCATTAATGAAATTAAAACCATTTTACAAAACACTATTTTTATTAACTCTCTTTTTAATTAAATTAATAGAAAAATCAATCCTACTTTTTTTACATATATGGTAAACCATATATAAAAATTTAAAGCATTTTTAACACTCTAATTTTAATTTTACAAGTTCAAATTACTTAAATAGCCAAATGAAACTACAATATTTATATATGATTAAAACAAATACTCATACAAGTCTTAATTAAGAAAACTAAAAATTCTAGAATTTTTTAACTGAGATGATTTGATGACTTTTAGTGGTGAAAAATTCTATTCTGTAGGAGATCATTTGGAAGAACATTCTTATGATGAGGAATATCAGAGATCCGCAGTAGGTCGTTTTTATTATGCATGCTACTGGAAATGTAGGATTATTTTGAAAAAAAGACCAATAGGAGATTAGGTAAGAAAAAACCTCATAAGAAATTAATAGATTATTTTAAAGATTCTCAAAATGAGACTGAAAAGAAAATTGGAAGAAATTTATCTAATTTAAAAAGCAGTAGAATAAAAGCGGATTATAAAAATGGTTTTAAAAACAATAGTGTTAGAGATTCTAAAGTTAAAGCAGAAAAAGTATTTGAATTGTTTAAGGATTTGGAAGATTAATATTAAGGTGATTTCATGAATGAAATAGAAATGCATAATCTGGAGTTAAATAATATGTTTAAAGCAATGAATACAGATTCCATAAAAATATCAGATTACTATAAGCAAATCAATCCAAAGGAAATAAATGATTTCGTTTCAAATATTGATGGAATGGTCGAATTGATTAACGTATTGGCGGATTTGATAAGGAAATATTTCCCAAATGCGAATACCTATCTTGCATTAGAAGAGGATTTGGAAGAGGGTGATGATCAAATTTATGCATATATATTAAATGAGGAACTGTCTTATGAGGAAAATGATAATCTATCCGATTTATGTTTTATGGAATATCTTGGATTAAGTGAAAAGTATCATGATGCATGGCTTTTATTGAATTTTGATTTCGATTATGATGAGGAATATTATAAAAAATATTTAAAAAATCCTGAAAGCTATAATCGTTAGTTGGATGAGAATATGAATAGCCTAAAATAGGTGAAAGCATGTTATAAATAAAAGATCATCCGATTGAAAGTGATTATGATGAAAATATTGAAATAATGCAGATTTTGGAAGTATAAAGATATTTATTTAATGATAATGATATTAAATAATAATTACAAGTGGAAAGTGATATCATGCTTAAATCAATTAAAATCAAGAACTTCAGGTCCCTAAAGAACTTCAATATGGAATTCAACAGCGGTCTGAATGTTATAATAGGGGAAAATGATGCAGGAAAGACATCACTTATAGATTCACTTAAAATTCTATTTAGTAAAAAGAAAATAGACATGAACGATTTCAATGAAATTGAAAATCCTGTAACAATTGAGCTGGAGGATAATGACTACACCTATTTCATGGAATCAAAGGTCAGTGAAGACACAGTTATTAACACTTTTAAGATAAAACCTTCTATAGAAAAATCCAATCAAATAAAAGGAGAGTTAGAGAGTGAAGAATTCAACAGTTTAGATGAAGATGAGCAGAAATTAATCTTAAAGAAATACTGCACAACCTTCAACACTACATACAGATCCAATTCTAAAGTGGAAACTCTAAAAGAAAACATTATAAAAGAGCTTGAAAAAGAAGAGTTTACAGAAGTCAAGTCTCTAAATTATCCAATCAGTTTCTTAGGAAGCAGGGAATTTGAAAACATAGATTCATTCTTTGAAAACACCTTCTTTAAGGAGCTAAAGGAAGAGATATGGGACTATAAGATAGAAGGAAAAACCATAAATCAGCATATTGACGATTATATAGACAATTTTAAAGAAGAACAGCTAAACAATGAAAATGCACAGGAATTGAACACTCAACTAAAGGAATTCCTTCCTGACTTTAAGGAAATAAATCCAATAGTTACAAGTGAACCTAAACTCAATCTAAAAATCAATGTAGAACTATTGAACACCAATAATCAGCAAATGCTCCTTGAAAAGATGGGAGACGGTACAAACAGGCGTACCACACTTGCCATTTTCAAGCATAAAAAGGACAAGAATGACCTTGTATATGTATTCGATGAGGTTGAAACTCACCTTCATATCAAGGCCCAATTAGACGTTTTACGCTTGTTAAAGGATTTGTCCAAGATAGGAAAACAGATAATAATAACCACTCACTCTCCATTCTTAATCAATCAGGTCAAGCTTGATGAAATTAAGTTAATCAGCTTAGATGCAGATAGAGGTTCCCAAATCTTTGAATTGGACAGCACAACTCAAACCCAGATAACATTGGCAAATCTTGGAATAATGAACATAGACCTCTTCTTTACAAGCAAGTTACTCATTGTGGAAGGGGAATCCGAGCTTAAGTTCATTCCAATCATGTATGAGAAATTGTATGGATATCCAATCACCCAAAACTTCTTAAAGATTGTAAAGGCAGACGGCATAAAGGATATACCTAATTTCATCCGCATAATAAAGAATTCATTTTCCAAAACAGACATCTTTGCATTGATGGACAATGATGCTGATGAGGAAACAAAGGAAAGATTGAACAAATGGATTGAAAATGGCATGATTGAAAATTCAAATATCTTTGTCATTGGCCAAAAGGAGTTTGAAGACACTTTCCCTAATGATGTTCTTGCATTGGCATTATCCAAATACATAAGCGATGAATGCGGCTATGAAGTGAATATAGATGTTAAGGAAATACAAAAGATAAGAAAATCCAAGAAGTTTTCAAAGTCTTTAGGAGACATATTCTATAATATGACCTATAGGGGCTTCAGCAAACCTACATTCGCTCAATACCTAGCCTTTTATGCTGAAGAAAAGGACATTGATGAGAAGTTTATCAGATTGTTTAAACTGATTTCCGATTAGTTTTCTTCATATTACAATATTAAAAAAAGTTTGATAAGGCTTATTTTATGATTTAATAGTTTAAAAAAGTGTTATTATGATTATTTCATAATTGCAATAGTTTAAAAAAAAATTTTATCATGCTTATTTTATGATTTAATAGTTTAAAAAAGTGTTATTATGATTATTTCATAATTGCAATAGTTTAAAAAAAAAATTTTATCATGCTTATTTTATGATTTAATAGTTTAAAAAAGTGTTATTATGATTATTTCATAATTGCAATAGTTTAAAAAAAGTTTGAAATGATTATTTTTTATATGAGTCAGTAATTTAAAACTCATTTAACTAATTTTTTAAAAAACAGCTAAGTTCATAGAATAAATATGAATGATAGTTAATCAGCTATTTTCATTATTAGAGGATGATTACAGTTGAGAAAAAAATTATTATGTGATTTTTTTTAAGAAAAGTTTACCAATTAACTAAACATCCATATCTATTCAGAGTGAAGAGATTCTTCTTTTTAGAGGTTATTTAGATTTAAATTAAATGGTAGAATGCAATTGTTAACGAGTATTTTGAAAGGGGGGGGAAAATCACATTCTACACATTTAACCATATAAAATAAGAGATGAAGTGAATCTTATTTAGGATTTAATACGAGTGAGATTTAAATAAAATTCACCATCCCTTAAATTATAATTATAATTGCCTTTTCTCTATTATCTTAAGGAATGATGATTTATTTAATCAAAACAAATCATCCATTCCTTTTTTATGGTAACAACCTTTTTCATTAGAGATACTTAAATCAGACCAAAATAATCTTCATTTGAAAGAAAAGTAAAGATTTAACACCTTTATCTTTTCTTTCGGATATTGTGATCATATATCTAGGTTTCATGGAATGATATATTCAAGAATTGACTCGAGTATACCAACTCCAATTAAGCATATATTTTTTTAGAATATAAACCTATTTATTATACAATTTAATAAAAATATCTTTAAATTTATAAAAATATTGAACATTTTTCATTTTTTTTAAATTTTTCATTTCATTTTTCTTAAAGGGATTTTAATTGAAAAATTTAATTTTTTATGCTAAATGTTTGTTTATTTTTTCATATTTTTTTTAAACAATCAATGAATAATTCTAAAAAAAGGAATGGTTCAAATATGACATGATGATTTAGAACCAATTCAATAAGTATATATAAATCAATTTGTTTAATATAATATAAACAATGATAAAAGTGATATGATGGCAGGAGATAATGATTTAAAATTGGAAACAAAATGCTATGATGCAATGGAGTATGGCTATCTCTATGGATTGAACAGGAAAATACCTGATGAGGACTGGGAAAAGATTAAGCCATACATGAGAAAATGGAAAAGGATGGACTTTGTAGAGGGTAACATAAAGGTTACCGGCCGTCCTGAAGGATACAGATGCTTGGAAGAGGATGTTCCTAAGGTAGAAGAGATACTTGGAATAACAAATACATTAGCTAAAAGAAGAGCAAATATTGAAGAAAAGATGTCTGATCCAATCAAGAAGGTTCAATTCAAGGACCAAGTCTACAATTGGCTAACAATGCTATTTAAAAGTGGAACACAACCTAAACAGGATTTATCCAGACTTGCAATCCATTCCACAAAGATCTATGACCCTGCAGACGGTTTCAAGAATGGTGCTGAAGATGGATACGGTGAACTATTCATTTACACCCCCTCATGGAATGTGGTACATAATCAATAACTGCAGTCCAGGAGCAAACAAGGCACTCAATAATCTTGAAAGCAAGTTTGGCGGTGCAATCGGCTATAGGTTGATGTATGAGGATACAGTTGATACACTCATTAGAGTCTATACTGAAGAAAATGAGTATACTGGTCCAGAATTATATTAATAAGACTTATTAAATATTAAATAGATATAATCTATTAGGTGATTCTATGAACAATAGAAAAGCAATTGCTATAGAATTTGCAAGAAAAATTAATTCAGATTTAATCAAGGAAATCATATTATTTGGATCTGTTGCTAGAGGTGATGATGGAGAGGATTCTGATATTGATATTTTAATTGTTTCTAATCATCAAGATTCCATTGAAAATATTATTACTGATGCAATTGCTGAAATTGTAATAGAGGAACATGAACTTATTTCTGCACATGTAATGTCTGAAGAAAGATTTAATAAGACAAAAGATTATTCATTTTTATCTAATGTACTTGAAGAAGGTGTTGTAATTGGGTGAATTCGAAGAGTACATTAAAAAGGTTAATGATAAAGTCATATCCAGTAAAGCTTTATTTGATATAGGACAATATGCCACTTCAGTAAGTGCATCATATTATGCTATGTTTTTAACTACAAACGCTTTTTTGATTAATAGTTGATGCATTGATTGAATTTATATTAAAAAAATGAGTCTTGTGTCCATAATTATATTTAAGCACCATATATGGTTTTATATAGTAAATTAAGCATTTTAAAAGAAAATTTTATATATTTAAAGCATATAATTATTAATTATGTCTATTCCTGCTAGACATGATATCTAGATAAATTATTTTTAGAATTGTTGGTGTAAAATGGTTTATTTTTTAAATCATTTTATATCAATAAAAAAAAAGAATTATTTTTTAAAGAGGTTTTATCCTCTATTTACTATTTTTATTTATTCAACAGCTTTTCTTAAAGCCTGATCGATATCTGCAATGATATCTTCAACGTTTTCAATTCCTACAGACATTCTTATGAAGTCTGGAGTGACTCCAGTGGATATTTGCTCTTCTGGAGACAATGTTGAATGTGTGGTTGAAGCAGGATGCACAACTAAAGTCTTTGCATCGCAGATGTTTGCAAGGTGAGACAATAGCTCAACGTTTTCAATGAACTTCTTGCCCTCTTCTATTCCACCTTTAATACCAAATCCAAGCACACAGCCGTATTTTCCATTGAGATATTTCTTAGCGATCTCATGGTTAGGGTTGTCTTCAAGTCCAGGATAGTTCACCCATGATACAAGCTCATGATCCTTTAGGAATTTAGCGACTTCAAGAGCGTTTTCAGTGTGTTGCTTTACCCTAAGGGACATTGTTTCAAGTCCTTGAAGCAACATGAAAGCATTGAACGGGCTGATGCAGCTTCCTAAATCCCTCATGACCTGAACACGTGCCTTGGTGATGTATGCTGCATCACCGAATGCATCAACATAAACAAGTCCATGATAGCTTTCATCAGGTTCTGTAAACTCTGGGAACTTGCCGTTTGTCCAGTCAAAGTTACCTGAATCTACAATTGTACCACCTAAGGAAGTACCATGACCCCCAATGATTTTGGTTGCTGAGTGAACAACAATGTCTGCTCCATGCTCTATAGGCTTTACCATGCCGATAGCAGAGGTGTTATCAACTATTAAAGGAATTCCATGCCTATGAGCAATGTCAGCAAGCACTTCAAAGTCAGGAACATCCAATTTAGGATTTCCGATTGATTCACAGTAGATTGCTTTTGTCTTATCTGTAATTGCATCCTCAAAAGCTTTAGTGTCTTGGGAATCCACAAAATTGACTTTTATTCCAAATTTCTTCAATGTGGTCTTGAATAGGCTGTAGGTTCCGCCATAGAGGTTATCTCCAGATACGATCTCATCACCGCATTGTGCAATGTTCAATACAGCAAGGGTGATTGCTGCCATACCGCTTGATGTGGATAAAGCACCTACACCTCCTTCAATGGCTGCAACCCTTTTTTCAAATACCTCATTGGTTGGGTTGTTCAATCTTGTATAAATGTTTCCAGGCTCTGTAAGAGCGAATATATTTGCTGCATATTCAGCATCCTTGAATACGTATGAACTGGTTTGATAAATAGGAACTGCTCTTGCGCCAGTGAATGGATCCGCCTCTTCCTGGCCTGCATGCACTTCTAAAGTTCTATCTCCATATTTCCTTGTCATGATGTTTTCTCCATATTTTTAAATATAGCCATGTTAATATAATTTATATATTCTATTATATTGCTTTTGATTTATAACTATAATCATTGGAACGTGAAATATGATTTTTTGATTTATAACTATAATCATTGGAATATAAAATTATTAAAAAATGATTAAAATTGTATAATTCAACACATAGATATATATTTAAAAATTAACAAAGTATTAATAACAATCAAGAATTATTTAAAATAAAGACACTATTAATATTATTGATAGTAATTTATTAACGATTGATTTAATCAATCATTGTTTTAATTAAATTAATAGTAAATTGACCTTGTAAAATTAGTGAAAATTTAATTATTATTTGGTAGATAAAAATAAAAAGTGATATCATGGCAAAAGACAATTTTTGTATTTATTGCGGATTCAAGTTATTCCCAGAGGATCATTTCTGTCCAAATTGCGGAAAGAAATTGGATGAAGCGGATGTAAGGCCAAATAATAATTATACCACTGGAACCAGTACCTCTACAGGCAACACAACAAGTTCTACATCTAGTACTTCAACTACTAGTTCAACATCTCAGAATTATTCATATTATAAAAAGCAAGTTGAAGACCTTAAGAAAACTTATGAAACTAAGGAAGAGAAGGTTTTGGAGCTTCTTGAAAGGAAATTCCCTAATGGCCAAATGTCCTATGCCAGATTTAGGGGAGAAGTTGATGTCTGCAGGGTGAACTTCTTTAAGGAAGCGGATGCCGCTTTGAACATGATTGATCTTTCTGATGAATATTCCGAAAAGATTGAAGATGCCCTTAAGGAAAAGGTAAGCACATTGCAATCCATTGTAGCTAAAATGAATGATCTCCAAAGTGAACTCATCATCAGCATCAGCAATGGTGATGACAGCTCTAATGAAGAAATAGACAATTTGATTAAGGAAATGAATAAATTGATTGAATCTGTAAAGGATTATGATTAAATTCTTATATTGCATCACTTTTTTTAATTTTACTAATTTTCATTTAATCATATTTTTTTATTTTTAGCTTTTTTTTTCACTGATTTCACATAATTTTTTATAATTTTCTCTTAAAAAATGCAAAGCTTTATAAGTAAGATATGTCATAAAATTATATGACACATCGAATTTTTAATTTTGTGTATAAGATTAAGGGTGATATAATGTCTGAATTTTCACTTAATGTTAATGAAATTAAAGAAGAAGTAGACAAGAGTCTCAAGGAAGAAGAAGAAAAAATTGCAAATCCAGCAATCAAAAAGCAAGCAGATGATAATGCTTCTGCTATCTTTGAAGCTAATTTTGATGATGTTGCTGCAAGAGAAAACATCTTGAAACCATTGGATGACTTTGGTCTCAATGCAATCAACAGATCTGCAAACAAGAATAATCTCTTGACCACTCGTTTTGTGGACATCGCAAAAGGTGGGGATGAAGCAGCAAATGTTGGTGAAAAACTAGAGGAATTAGACAGAGAAATCAGAAACTTAGACCCTAGTGCAATTGAATTTGGACAATCTGGAATATTAGGCAAGCTCTTAAGACCTGTCAGAAACTATTTCGCAAGATATGAAAAAGCTGATGAAGCTATCTCCAACATTCTCAAATCCCTTGATGAAAGCAGCAGAGTATTGCAAAATGACAACACCACTCTTCTTGCTGAGGAATCTTACCTTAGGGAATTGACCAAAAAGCTCATGACTGACATTGAGTTAGGTAAACAGATGGATGCTTCCATTGAACAGCAAATCCGTCAAGCTGAAATTGAAGGTGTAGACCAATATAAAATTGACTTTGTACGTGAAGAGGTATTATTCCCACTTAGACAAAGAATCATGGACATGCAACAAATGATTGTTGTGAATGAACAAGGTATCATATCCTTGAATGTTGTAAGAAGAAACAACAAGGAATTGATTAGAGGAGTAACCCGTGCTAAAAACGTAACTGTGACTGCACTTAGAAACGGTGTAATGGTTGCAAGTGCATTATACAACCAAAAAATCGTTATCGATAAGATCAAAACCTTGAATGAAACCACTGAACAGGTTATTGAATCCACTTCCAGAATGCTTAGAGAGCAAGGAAACGAGATTCAAAAGCAAAGCATGGAAACCATGATTTCCCCTGAAGTCCTTAAGGCATCCTTTGCTGATGCATTAGCTGCTATTGAAGATGTAAGCAATTACAAGAACCAAGCGCTTCCTCAAATGCAGGAAACCATTGCCACATTCTCTCAAATGGCAGAAGAAGGCCAAAAGGTCATTGATAAAATTGAAGTAGGAAACAATACTTTCTAAGTATTTTCCTATTAATTTCTTTTTTTAGTTTTTTTTATTTAATTTATAATCCTTTTTTTAATCAACTCATTTATTTAACTTATAATCCTTTTTTTAATATTATTCATTTATTTAATTTATAACATTTAAAATCAGATTCTTTTTTTAAATAAGTCAAAAAGAGTTTAAATAAGTTTAAAATAATTCTTAAATAAGTTTTAAATAAGTTTTAAAGATTTTTAATAAGTCTTAAAAAAGTCTTAAATAAATTTAAAATAAGATTAAAATAAGCTATAGAAATAAAAAATAAAAAAAGTTAAAAATATATTAAAAATAGAGATAGTGTTTAAATTAAAAAAAAGAGGTTAAATAATGTTTAAAAATTATTAGTTTCCTCTATTAATATCAATAGTGGTTCTTAAAGTGTCATAAAGACTAAAGATCCAAACTATGATATATGCTAAATAACAGCAGTAACCGGTATTGTCGACTTCAGCGTCCAAAGGCATGCCGAAGTGTATCCAAAGTCCTAAGAATATTATTCCTAAAATAAAATAACATATGAATTTTTTCATTTCTCCATCGTATGCTAAACCTAAACTTGGAAAGATTGCAGAAAGAATCATTGCCAAGTATGTATTTTTCTTTGCCATATTTTACACCTATAAAAATTAAAAATAATTTATCAGAAATTATCTATGAATTATTTGTATATTTACAAAAATATTTTAGTATACCTAAAAAATATTTATGTATACCTAAATATATGGACTTTTTTATTTATATACCTTTTCTTTTTTTAAAAAAATTACAATCAGATTATAAATTTATAAAATAACATAAAAACATAATATTTTAGCCGAATAATTAATTATAAAAACAATTAAATCAATATTATTAAGTGTAATTAGATAATTTTTAATTGAAATCTTAATTAAATTAAATATAAATCAATAATTGGTGAAATCATGTGCGGAATAGTGGGTATGGCAGGCAATTTCAATAAGGAAATCTTAGAATCTGCCTTGAAATCAATAGATCATAGAGGGAAAGATTACTCCAATGCATTTATTGATGAGGAGAATTCACTTGCTTTAGGCCATAATCTGCTATCCATTTTCAATCTCATTGATGAAAACAATGGGATATGTGATAATTTAGAGTACAATAAACAGCCAATTATACTAAATAATCTTGTTTTGGTCTTTAATGGAGAGATTTATAATTTCAATAAACTTGAAGAATATCTAATAGAAAATGATGAAAATTATTCCAAATCTAAAAGTGATAGCCAAATATTGGCAAATCTAATTTCTTTCCATTACAATTCAAATGATGAAAATCTATTGGAATCAGTTAAATATGTTATCAAAGAATTGGATGCAGACTATTCATTTGCAGTCTATGATATGAAACATGATAATTTAGCAATCTCCAGAGATTCGATTGGAGTGAAGCCATTATTCTATGGAATGGATGAAGAAAAAGACTTAAAAGTCTTTGCATCAGAGAAAAAAGCTCTTTGGAAGGCTGGAATAACTGATGAAAACATTCATGATTTGACCCCTGGATGCATATTGTACAACTGGGAAACAGTTGATTTGGACGATAATCTAATCAATAAGCTAATCAGCACTGATTTCAAGGAAATGAAAAGCAGTTATAAAGAATACGATGATTATCTAAAAACAAAAGATTCCTATGAAGTCTATAAGGAATTATTAATTGATGGCCTATACTCTGCAGTTGAAAAGAGAGTGGATAATATTTCCAATGTCGGATTGATATTTTCAGGTGGCGTTGACAGCACTATTCTTGCGGTTTTACTTAAGCAAATAGCCGAAAAGAGAAATAATGAGGATAATTCAATCCCACTGAATATCAAATTATACTCTGTAGGCGTGGAAAAGTCACAGGACATTGTATTCAGCAAGGATATGGCTAATGAATTAGACCTTCCAATAAAAACAATTATAATTGATGAAAATGCAGTAAAAGAGTCTATAAAGCCAGTTCTCACTGCAATCGAAGATGACAATCTGATGAAGCTTGGTGTTGGAATGACCATTTATCTTGCTGCAAAGGCAATGAAGGAAGATGATGTCAAAGTGGCATTATCTGGTCAGGGAGCAGATGAACTCTTTGGTGGTTATAACCGTTATCTAAAGCACTTTGAAAAAAACAGCCTGTTTGATGCCTATTTTGCCCTTGATGAAGAGATATATCATGACATAGCCAACATGCATCATGTCAATCTTGAGCGTGATGATGCAGTATCCATGGCTAATGGAGTTGAGCTTAGGGTTCCGTTTTTGGATAAGGATATAATAAATTTGGCATTGGACATTCCTGGAAAGTATAAGATAAGAGACAATGATGACATTTTAAGAAAGCATATCTTAAGGGATGTGGCTAAATCCATAGGAGTACCTGATCATATTGCAGATAGGCCAAAAAAGGCTGCTCAATACGGTTCTGGAATCAATAAGATTCTTAAAAAACGTGTATTGAAATCCTTTGATATGGGAGAGTTCATTGATTCCTTAAAGGATAAGTAGAAATATATATTCATTTTTCTTTTTTTAGCAAAATCAGTTAAAATAATCTTTTTAAAACTTTTTTTATTATAAAAGTATATTAATATTAATAAACATATATTTAATTAATATAAATTTAAATTATATTTGAAATTATAAGATTAGGCTAATTAGGCCTTTATAATTAAAATAATCAAATATTTGAAATTATAAGATAGGCTAATTAGGCCTTTATAATTAAAATAATCAATTTTTGAATAAAATTTTTAGGAGAATTTAAATGGCAATCGAAAAAGATGCAGAAAAGATCTTAGAGGAATTTTCAAAAACCTTAGATAAAGTTCCTGAACTCGAAGGAACCTATTACATTACTGATAACCTTAACTTAAACCGTGAAGATGAATCTGAACAGAACGATTCAACTAAAATTGTCAGAAATGCAAGAACTGATAAAGACGGCAATGTAATTGTGAAAAAGGCAGAATGGACTGGTTAAATTTATTTTAATTAGGACATTAAAATTATAATTGTTAAATATTCAATTAAGTAGCGTTAAGTGATTAAAATAAATCTAATTATATAATTGTAAATGACAAATGGGGATTATATTATGAGAATGAATTTAATTCTTGAAATATTGGATATTCCTGGACAATTGGTTTCTATCTTAAATCCAATAGGAGAACTTGGAGCAAATGTAGTTACAATTGTTCACAAAAGGGAAATCAAGGCAGAAGAAGGTAAAGCTGCTATTCAAATAGCTATCGAAGGTGAAAGAGAAAACTTGCAAGCTGTAATAGACAGATTCAAGGAAATGAACATTCCTCTCATTGAAGTGGATGACACTGTCAAAAAGGAAAAGTTAAGTGCAATTCTCTACGGTCACATTATCGACAGGGACTTAAGGGACACTGTTGATAAGATCAATGCTGTTGATGGACTTGTCGTTAGTGATTTGCAATTGAAATTGGATGGTGAACTTAAATCAACTGCTTTATTGACTGTTGAACTTGATTTAGGCAAAAGAGAAATAGCATACAATAAGATTATGGAAATAGCTGAGGAGAAGGACTTCTTGGTTATTGATGAGGTATAGGGGGAATTTAAATGGATGAATGCAAACTTATATTAATGGGTTTTGGAGCTGTAGGAAAGGGAGTTGCTAAGGCTATCTCCTTAAAGAAGGATATGATCAATGAGAAATATGGAATCACTTTAAAAGTTGTGGCAGCTGCTGACTCATCCACATCCGCTATCTGCCAAGATGGATTGGATGAAGAATTACTCCTTAAAACCAAAGAAGAGACTGGAAAATTAGCAAACTATCCTGAATACGGCAGTGAAAAGTCAGGAATCGAAGTATTGGATGCTGTCGATTATGATGTCCTTATTGAGGCAACTCCAACAAACATCAAGGATGCTGAACCTGCAAAATCCTTGACATTAAAGGCATTTGCTGATGGAAAGGATGTTGTAACCTCAAACAAGGGACATTTGGCATTATTCTATAAGGAATTGATTGAAGCTAAGGAAGCTGCAGGTGTGGACTTCAAGTTTGAAGCATCTGTTGGCGGAGCTATGCCTATCATCAACTTATGCCAGGAAACCCTTGCAAGCTGTGGAATCAGCTCAATCAAAGGTATCTTAAACGGTACCACCAATTATATCCTTTCAAGAATGACCACTGAAGGAATGAGTTATGAAAATACCTTGGCAGAAGCCCAGCAATTAGGTATTGCTGAAACCGACCCTACCCAAGATGTGGAAGGTATTGATGCAGCATGCAAAGTGGTTATTTTAGCTAATTCCGTTTTAGGAATCGATGCAACTTATGCTGACGTTGAGGTTAGAGGAATATCTGATGTCTCATTGGATGCAATCAATCTTGCTAAAGAGGAAGGATACTACGTAAAATTGATTGGAGAGGTATCAAAGAAACAATTGAAAGTCTCTCCAAGACTTGTTAAGAAAAACAGCCCATTTGCAATCGATGGAACATTGAACTTAGCAAATGTAACTACTGATTTGGCAGATGACATCACTGTAATGGGTAAAGGAGCAGGATCATTGGAAACCGCTTCTGCAATGCTTACAGATTTAATCAATATTATTAAGAACAAATAATCATATTTGTTCTAATTTTACTTTTTTTAAATTTTTTATATTCAATTTTTAAAAGTATTCAGATATTCAGATTATAGATTTATTATGGATTTTATTTGATTAGGTTGAGATTATAGATTTATTATGGATTTTATTTGATTAGGTTGAGATTATAGATTTATTATGGATTTTATTTGATTAGGTTGAGATTATAGATTATTATAGATTTATTATTCATTTTATTAGATTAGATTATAGATTACACTTATTTAATAACATTTTAAAAAGAAAAAGGAGTTTTAAAATGAAATATGTTATTGTTATTGAAGATGGTGCAAGTGATTATCCAATAGAGGAAATAGATGGAAAAACTCCTCTTAAAATAGCTGATAAACCTGTTTTAGATAAGATAGCTAGAGAAGGAAAAACAGGATTAATCCAAAATGTGCCAGAAACATTGCCTCCAGGCTCAGATGTGGCTAACATGAGCATATTCGGTTACGACCCATTGGAATATTATACTGGTCGTGGACCTCTTGAAGCTGCAAGCATGGGCGTAGAGACAAAAGAAGGAGATGTTGTGTTCCGTTGCAATACCATTACAGAGGGTGATGGTCTAATGGCAAGTTCCAATGCAGGTCACATTTCTTCAGAAGAAGCTGCAGAACTTATGGAAGCATTGAATGAATACTTTAATGATAAATATCCTGATTTCAAAGGAAAATTCTATCCTGGAGTTAGCTACAGACATTTATTTGTCTACAATGACAAGGAAAATGCTCAAAAGTTAGCTAAACTCGATATGGTTCCTCCACATGACTTTGTAGGAGAAACAATGGCTGACAAGATTGAATTTGATTCCTTTGCAAATGAGATCAAGTCAATAATGCTAGAATCCAAAGAAGCTCTTGAAAATCATCCAGTTAACCAAAAGAGAATTGAAGAAGGCAAGGAACCATGCAATATGGTTTGGTTCTGGGGTCAAGGAACCATGCCAGATATGCCAAAGATGGATGATATTTATGGCCTTAAAGGAGCTGTCATCACTGGCGTAGACTTGATTAAAGGTTTAGGCGTATGTTCCGGATGCACTAATCTTGATGTTCCAGGAGCAACTGCATTCTTTGATACAGATTATAATGCAAAAGGAGAATATGCAGTTAATGCGCTAAAGGACAATGACATTGTATTTGTTCACATTGAAGCTCCAGATGAAGCAGGACATGCCAAAAACCTCAAAGAAAAGGTTAAAGGCATTGAAAGCATTGACAAATATATCCTTGCTCCATTAGTGGAAGCTTTGGAAAATGAATACAAGGACTTTAAAATAGCAGTGTTGCCTGATCATCCAACCCCAATAGATGTTGGTACCCATACAAGAGATCCAGTCCCTATTGCTATCTATTCATCTAAGGATGAAGCAGATGATGTACTCGTCTACGATGAAGATAGCGTTAAAGATGGTGCATTAGGTGAATTGGTAGGTTGCAATTTGCTTAAATTATTATTGGAATAATTTTACAATTATTCTAATTTCTTTTTTTTAGAACTATTTAACTTATTTTTTAAACTTTTTTTTTTATTTATTTTATAGTTTTTTTAAC
>SUTG01000073.1 GCA_015063035.1 Methanobrevibacter olleyae | reverse complement strand
GTGTTTATCTTAAACCATCCAGGAAGTTTAGCATATAAAATTACTTCAGGATCCTTTTCAAGACTTTCTGCAAAGTTCTTCTCAACTTCACTGTCATAGATAATATGGTCATAGACAGAATGTTCTGACTCTATTAAATTCTTTTCCAAGTATCCATAAAGTTCATCCTCTTCAAAGAGCTCTTGAGCATAATAGTCATCTAATTGAGTGTATTTAATACCATCAAGGAGCATATGATTCATTTCTCTTTTTATAATCCTAAGAGTCTCTTCCATATACTCTTGAGGATTCTTCTTGAATTGCTCAATGGTTCCACTTTCAATTAAAACCTTTACAATGGTCTTTCTTGTTAAATAAGTTTCATTCTGCAAGTAGGTTATAATGTCTGGAAGTGCAACTTCCTCTTCATGAGTATAGACTACAGATGGAGGTATTTTACCATTTTCATCAACACTTACACCTGCAGCATCTATTACAAGCCCAGATTTAGTGTAAATGAGCTTAGGAGAATGAACATTCAATTCCTCTTCTAATGCTTCACTGCATTTTTCAATAAGGTCATTTGTGTCAAAGTCAACTGAATAAGTTGTTTTATGCTTGATTTTATCCCAAAATTCCTTAAAGTCTGGAGATAAGAGAACTTGCTTGTTGACTTTAACCTTTCGTTTTTTATTTGCATTCTTAATAGGTAAGCTTTTTGTATGTTTTGTAGTGACTTGAACTATCTGTTCTTTAATGGATTCAAATCTTTCAGGCACTGAAACATTTTCCTTCAATACAGCTACCTTTAAAGCATCTTGAACCTTACCTTTTCCATTTATATAGTTCATCTTTTTAAAATGGTTGAAGATTTCAAGTGAACCTTGCTGACCTATAGGTTTTAGTTCACCTTTATTGTTCTCCATAGTGATAAATGCAAATGTATATTTCTCTATAACACCAAACTTGATTCCAGTTTCCTCCTCCATTTCAGATTGCAATGATTTTGCAAAGGACTCATAACTTTCATTAGCCATAACTGTTAAGATGTTGGTTGATTTGTCATGGATACGTTCTCCATCCTGATTTACACATAATCTGAGTCCACGACCAATCTCTTGACGTTTTTTCATATTTGAAGTGGTTTCATTAAGTGTACAAATTTGGAAAACATTAGGATTATCCCATCCTTCTCTTAAAGCGGAGTGAGAGAAGATGAATCTGAGTTTAGAGTCAAAACTTAACAGTTTTTCCTTATCTTTCATGATTAAGTTAAATGTGTCATCATCTGCTTTAGATAAGGTAAATTCACCGTTTTTCTTTTGCTTATATTCTCTTGCTCCTTTCTTATCCATAGAGAAATAACCGTTATGGACTTCAGAAGCAGAGTTCTTTAACTCTTCATAATTGTATAAAGTGGAATATTTTGGCTTTTGAATGATTCTCTTATATTCCTCTTCAAAGATATCTGCATAAATACCGTTATGATAATTGCCTTCTTCATCATATAATCTGTAATTGGATACCTTATCAATGAAGAAAAGACTTAAAACTTTTATTCCTTTACGGTTCAGTTCAATTTCTTTGTCAAGGTGCTCTTCAATAGTTTTTCTTATTTGAGCACGTTTAATTGCTAAATCGTCAAGTTCACCTACAGGAACTCCAATTCTTAAGATTTCCGGTTTTTGAGTGAATGAAACATATTCGTTTCCTTCTCCACAATAGATTTCATCTACTGTGTATCCAGTGTAAATATCCCTATCTGTCACTCTTTTTTCAGATAAATCTGTTCCTTGCTTTACAGTAATGATTTTTCTTTTGATTGCACCATTAACTTTAGCATCCACTTCTAATTTAGCTCTGATTCCATTTTTATCTGAAGTTGTGGAAATGAGTTTTAAATAAGCCTTATTGTGATAATCAACGGATTCAAAGCTTGCAACTTCTATTCCTTTTACAAGATCCATTTCATAAGCATCTACAGCATCAAGTTTGTATACTAAGTTTTGTATTTCCTTATGAGTAGCAGAGTATCTTAGAGTGCATAATGGATTTAAATATTCTACAGCTTCTTCTCCTTTTCCACCCATAACTGATTGTGGTTCATCAATTATTACAATAGGATTGGTTTCTGCAATCAAATCTATCGGTTTATAACCGCTAAGCTTGTCCTGAGCTCTGTGAATAATGTTTGAATTATTTGTTTTCTTAGTGCTGTCTAAGCTGCCCTTGGTAAAGCTCTTATTGAATGCATCAATATTTATAATCATTATTTCAATATTGGAGCTTACAGCAAAGTTTCTAACTTGTTCTAATTTGCTGCTGTCATAAACAAAATAATCATAAATTACATTATCATAAAGTCCCTTAAAGTGATCTTGAGTGATTTGGATTGTTTTGTATACACCCTCTTTAATAGCAATGCTTGGCACTACGATAATGAATTTAGTGAATCCGTATTTTTTATTAAGTTCAAAGATGGTTTTTAGATAAACATAGGTCTTTCCTGTACCTGTTTCCATTTCTATATTGAAATCTAGATTTCCTAAACTTTCACTAGGAGCCAATTTATGAAAAGTTTGTACTTTTCTTAGATTATCTAATATGTCATGTTTACTGACTGTCAATCTATTTCCCACACCTTGACCAAACTGCTGAGACTCCTGTTTATATTCTCCATCTTGAAATTGGAGATAGTCAAATCCTGTCTGTCCATTTATGCTAAAATAGGACATCATAGATGATTGACCATCAAACAAGTCTGTAACAGCCTTTACAGCTTCAGTTTGGTAGTTAAGGTTAGAATCAAATTTAAGCTTCATTTCCACACCCTATTTATATTGTTATGAATTCGTCAATATTATTACTTCTTAAAGTTTCTTTTATGTTTGTCTTATCTGCATCTGATGCAAAACCGTTATCCTTGAAGACAACTCTGCTTACATCATCTGATGCTAATTCAATTATGGATTGGCTAATTTCTTTGGTAATATTATTGTCTAAACATATTAATAAAGCACCAAATCCAATTGAATATATTTTGTTTTCACCTGCATTGTATTCTTCTATTGGTAATGTTAAATCAATACCATATTTGAGCATGATTTCATATATTAAGTCTTCTTGAGTTCTGTCTGGTTTAATATTATCTTGAGAGACTAATAATGTTTGTTCTAAGTTGTCATAGTCAGGATCCCATTTTTCTAAGTTTGAAGAATCTAGTTTGAATACTTTGAATCCAATGTCTAAATCTTTATTTCCTGATTCATGGACAATTTTATCTCCCGCTCTTCTGATACGTTCTTTTCCAATTTCACATATGTTTTTATAGCCATCATTATATGCATTTGATTTTTCATCAGTTTTTTCTGGAATTTGAACCATAATAAATTTAATATTCCTTGATTTTTCATTATTAAATTCTAAAACTGCATTTGCAGTAGTAGAAGAACCTGAAAAGAAATCTAATATGATATCATTTTCATTAACACTTATATTTAATAAAAATTTTATCAATTTTTTAGGTTTAGGGGATGAAAAAACATTATTTTCTATTAATTCAGCAAAATCTGTTTTTCCAGTACGAGTTCTACCAAATCTATCATCAATAAGCAAACTTCTCGGTATAGCACCCTCTTTTTTATAATTTTTTGTATAAACTTTTCCATCTTTAAATACTAATTCGCCATATTTTTCTTTAACTCTTTCTTTACCCCATCTCCATGTAGCATTTGGTTTTTCAGGATTTTTATGCATTGGCTTGTAAATTTTTCCATCAGGCCCTACAATTTCATAATCCATACCTTTAGAATATTGAATACTTTGTTTATCTAATCTTTCTAAGCCATATTCCCCTTTTTCATCACGATAAGGATATGATGTAGAAACTTGAACTTCAGTATCTAAATTTAATTGTAAATCATTGAAATTTTTTGCACAACAAACAATATATTCATGATCCATAGCAAAAAATCGGGAATCATTAGCCCCTCCACTTTTACTTTTCCATATTAAAGTGGCTATTACATTTTCTTCACCAAAAATTTCATTACATAAATTTTTAAGATTTTCAATCTCATTTTCATCAATACTGATGAATATTATTCCATTTGAAGATAAAAAATTCCTAGCCAATTTTAAACGAGGATACATCATATTTAGCCAATTACTATGATAACGGCCATTTGTTTCCGTGTTGGTACTCAATTTAATTCCATTGCTCTCTCTCTCTCTCTCTCTCCTAAATAAGATACTTGTCCGGAAATTCTTAAATAATTTTCTAAATTATCTTTATAATTATCTGGGTAAATAAACTCCTTGCCTGTATTATAAGGAGGATCTATATAAATACATTTAATTTTATTATAATATCCTTTTTGGAGTAATTTAAGAACTTCTAAATTGTCCCCTTCAATATATAAATTTTTTGTAGTGTCCCAATTCTTTGATTCTTCTTTACAAGGCCTAAGAGTTCCTGTAGATTGTTTTTGAGACTCTTTAATAGCTTGAGTCTTTCCAGGCCAAGTAAAAGCATATCTTTCACTGGAATCATCAATTTCTCCACCAAAAATTGTTTTAAACTTATCAAAATCAATTTTATCCTCAGAAACTACCTCAGGAAACAACTCTTTTAAAGTTTCTATATTTTCATTAAGAATATCTTTACTTTCACCATATAATTTTGTTTCTAACATATGTTTTTCACCTATATCATTATAAATTCATCAATATTATGAGTTCGTAATGTTTCTTTAATATTGGTCTTATCTGCATCAGAAGCAAACCCATTATCCTTGAAGACAACACGACATACATCATCTGATGCCAATTCTATAATGGAATCTGCTATTTGTTTGGTTATTTTATTATCTAGACAGATTAATAAAGCACCAAATCCTATTGAATATATTTTATTTTCACCTATATCGTATTCGTCTATTGGTAATGTTAAATCAATACCATATTTAAGCATGATTTCATATATTAAGTCTTCTTGAGTTCTATCTGGTTTAATATTGTCTTGTGAGACTAATAATGTTTGTTCTAAGTTATCATAGTCAGGATCCCATTTTTCTATATTTGAAGAATGTAGTTTGAATACTTTGAATCCTATGTCTAGGTTCTTATTTCCTGATTCTTGGACAATTTTGTCTCCTGCTCTTCTGATACGTTCTTTTCCTATTTCACATATATTTTCATAACCTTCTTTAAATGCACTAGATTTTTCATTTGTTAATTCAGGAATTTGAACTAGTATGAACCTTCGATTAAAATGATCTTCATTATTTAATCTAAACATAGCTTCAGCACTAGTACTAGAACCAGAGAAAAAATCTAAAATTATGTCATTTTTGTCTAATGTACCCATTTCGATAAATCTTTTAATTAATTTAATTGGTTTTGAAAAGTCAAAAACTTTATTATTAAATAAATTTTTGATTTCAAATGCTGAGGAATTAGTTGAAATATCACTCTCATCGATAATACTTAATGGTGTTTCACCTCTTATTCTACCATCTTCATCAGTTAACCTGATTTTTTTATATAATCTAATTCTATTTTCACTATCTCTAACAATGTCTAAATATTTTAATTCTTTTTTTTCTGCATCAATAAAATTATTAAGTTCATTTTCAACATGATTTTTATCCCATAACCATTGACCAGTAGTACAATAAACTTCTTCTCCTCCGATATAAATAGGATATTGTAAAGTTTTTCTTTCATATACTCCATGAGGAGAATGATGTTCCAATGTTTCCCTTTTATATTTACCTAAACAATCTGAAAATTTATAATCTTTAATTTTGTACTCAGATAAAGTTTTTTGAAATAATGGTAAATTTTTAATAGTTTTTGCATAAGATAAAATATATTCAGTTTGTAAAATATAATAACTATTACCTCTACCATGACCTCTTTTTTTACGCCAAATAACGTTTCCAACGAAATTTTCTTCACCAAAAATCTCATCACAAACTTTTTTGAGATTTTCAAATTCATTATCATCAATACTGATAAAAATTACACCATCTTCTTTTAAAAGATTTCTAGCAAGTTTTAATCTCGGATATATCATATTAAGCCAATTACTATGATAACGACCATCAGATTCTGTATTTGTCGTTAGTTTTGC
>SUTG01000035.1 GCA_015063035.1 Methanobrevibacter olleyae | reverse complement strand
AATCCCCTTAAAAAAATTAAGAAAAATCATGGGATAAACCATCCTAAAAAGCAATTCACTTAAAAAAAAAAAAAATTAAGAAAATATTAATAATTGAAATGATATAAGATTATTTGAATAAACTATTTTTATGAACTTCAAGGAGGAAACAGATTGTTTGGCTTAAAGGACATCAATACGGAAAACAGATATGATGAAACTGATGAGAAGAAACTTAAAATAGCTGATACAATCTCCATTTTTACAAATCCTCCAATAATCACTATCCCATTGTTTTTAATCATATGCATAATACTTGCATGTGATGGAACTCCATTTACAAGTGGATTCAGCTTTAATTGGACTCAATTCATCATTACCTAATTGATTTCACTTGTCTTTGCATCCATTTTGCCAATGGCAATCATCCTCCATTGGGCTAGGAAATTGGATACAGACAAGGACATTTCCAACAGGGAAGACCGTTTCATTCCACTTATTGTAGGGGTTGTGTCTTACTTTATAGGCTTTATAATTGCATGGGTTCTTGGAGTCTCAAATTTCTTGATTATTCTAATACTTTGTTATGCAGTTAACACATTCATTGTAATGATTATTACCACCAAATGGAAAATCAGCATCCATACAACTGGGCTCACTGGACCTGTAGCTGCATTGATCATGCTTCTTGGACCTATTGGCGCTTTATTCGGATTGATTTATCCAATACTCATTTGGAGCAGATTCACACTTAAAAAGCATACAATGGCCCAAGCAATAGCAGGTGGCGTATTTGGACTTGTCATGACTGTTCTAGAAGTTTATCTATATATGGATTTGCTTAATATGCCAGTCTACAATTTAGTTCCGATAGGGGAATGCTTATGGATGATACTTGGACTGATTTTTGCTCCAATAGCATTAGGCATTCTAACAATATTGAATGACAATGGAAAAAGCAATACAAAAGCGATATTCTACTTATTATGCATTTTAGCAATTGGATTCTTCATGTTCCTTGCACCACAATCTGCACTCATTACATTGATTCTTGCTATAATCACATCAATTCTAGTAAGCTATTTTGGTGGAGAGAATTTCAGTTGGTTTAGAGCAATCCAATAGTAAATTTAAATATAATTAAATAGATAAATTATATCAATAAATTAAGTTATTTATTTAAATTAACTTACTAGATTTGCTAAATGATTTTATAAAATTAACTTACTAGATTTGCTAAATGATTTTATAAAATTAACTTACTAAATCTGCTAAATGATTTTATAAAATTAAATTACGAGAATTATTCTAAATTAATAACTAAGTAAAAGACAAAACATTTATTGAAAGGTGAACTTATGAGAATCGTAGCTGCTATTGGTGGATCAATATTATTACAGGATTACAATGCTGAAAGATTTAAGGAATATGCAAGGCTCTTGAAGGAACAAAGCGAAGAGCATGAGATATTTGTTGTTGTAGGTGGAGGAAAACCTGCAAGGGAATACATTGGAGTTGTAAGGGACCTCGGTGCTGGAGAGGCTAAATGTGATGATATTGGAATAGAAGTTACAAGAGTCAATGCAAAGCTCCTATTGCTTGCACTTGGCGATGCCGCTTACCAAAGAGTGCCTCATAACTTTCAGGAAGCTTTGGAATTTTCTGCAAGCGGAAAAATTATCGTTATGGGAGGAACTGAACCTGCACACAGTACTGACGCAGTATCTGCAATCTTGGCAGAGTACGTTCAAGCAGACCTTTTAGTTAACTTAACCGCTGTAGACGGATTATACACCAAAGACCCTAAAAAATATGATGATGCTGAATTGATTGAGGAAATAACAGCTTCAGACATGATGGGAATCATCAGCGGAAATGACGTAAAGGCAGGAACCTATGAATTCATTGATACAACTGCAATCCAAATGATCAAGCGTTCCAATTTAGAAACCGTAATAGCCAATGGTAATGAACCTCAAAACCTAATCAGAGCTATTAAAGGTGAAAAAATAGGAACCCGTGTTATTTCTGAATAAACCATTAAAGGTGAAAAAATAGGAACCCGTGTTATTTCTGAATAAATAACACAATTTACTTTTTTTAATTTATAAAATAGAAAAATTTTGTTAGAAAAATTTTGTTCAGACTTTTTTAGGAATTTTTTGTAAATCAAAAATGAAGATTATTTTGATCAAACTTTTTCCAAAACTTTGTTTTAGTGATTTAAATGACTGGATTAATTGATATAGGATTAAACTTAATGCATAAGTCCTTTGATAAAAACAGGAACGAGATAATAAGAAATGCAAATGAAGTTGGAGTAAGCCAGTTCATCATTACTGGAACCAATATCCAATCAAGCGAAACCGCACTTAATTTCGCAAAGCAAGACCAGTTTAAAGGAGTTTTATTCTCAACTGCAGGAGTTCATCCTCACGATGCAAAGACCTGTGATGAAAATACAATAGCAAGATTAAGGGAATTTGCAAAAGAGGACTGTGTAGTGGCTATTGGAGAATGTGGTCTTGACTATAACAGGAACTACTCTCCACAGGATGTTCAAAGAAAATGGTTCGAAAAGCAGGTTAAGCTTGCAGATGAATTGAATATGCCATTATTCCTACATGAACGTGAAGCGCATGAAGATTTAGTCAGAATACTTGAAAAATATCCTAATATGTGTGAAAGGGCTTGTGTACATTGCTTTACAGGAACTAAAGAGGAAGCTGAAAAATACCTTGAATTAGGTTGCTCAATTGGAGTGACAGGTTGGATCTGTGATGAAAGGAGAGGCCAATCATTGCAGGAAGCTGTAACAGTGATTCCTCCGGAAAGGATGATGATAGAAACTGATGCTCCCTTCCTGATTCCAAGAAATTTCCCTAAAAAGCCAAAATCAAACAAGAACAAACCGGAATACTTGCCACATATCCTAAACACAATAGCAGAGTACAAAGGCATGGATAGTGAAGAGCTTGGCAAAAAGGTAAGTGAAACAACAAGAAAGTTCTTTAATATTTAACTTTAGGTAATTTTTAAATAATATTAAATTAATATTAAACTAATAGAATAATTTATTAGAATTAAATAAATTATAAAATTAAACAAATTTATTAAAATTAAATAATTAAACTAATTATTAATCAAAAAGCTAAAAAAGGTGAGAAATATGGTAGAACCACATAAACATTGCCCAGTATGCGGCAGCCCAATACCAATGAAAGAAAGAGTCTGCTCTGCAGATTGTCAAAAAGTATTAGAACAAAATCAGAAAAACATCAGAAAAAGCAGAATTATGCTATTTGGTGTAATCGTAGTGTTCATTCTCGTATGGGCATATTTCATGTTCTTTAGATAAATTAAATGCCAGATGAATAAATTGGATAAACAATTCAATAAATGAACAAGAAATAGCTATTAATTAAATTTAATAGCTAACAATATTTTTTTATAAACAATTAATCAAATCATAATTATTTTTTTAAAACAAACAAATTTCAAGTGATAAAATGTTATTATCCTCAACAAGTACTTTAGAAAACAAAACAATTGTGAAATATCATGGATTGGTTAATGGAGAATCATTAATTGGATCCAACATATATAAAGACTTATTCTCTGGAGTTAGAGACGTTGTGGAAGGAAGAACCAGCACTTATGCTGAAGAGCTTGAATCAGCGAGAAATGAAGCATTCAAAACTATTGAAAGCAAAGCTAAAGAACTGGGTGCCAATGGAATCATAGGTCTTAAGATATCCTATAACAATCTTGGAGGCACTATGGGAAACACCATTTTAGTAACTGTATATGGAACCGCTGTAAGTTACAAGTAATCCTTAAAACTTTTTTTAAATAATTTCTAAGAGTGAATAAATGCTTAATGAAATCAAAAGAAAATTAGATAATTTGACTATCTCTAAACGTCTCAAGGATGAAAAAGAGAGAAAAGTATTCCTGAAAGAGTTAGCCTGCATTGATTTGGGAATAGTAGTGGGCATAGTTACCTATGTAGTCTGCCTATACACTCACTTTGACATTTACGGATGGAATTTCGGATTGGTTTTATCTCCACTCTTTGCAGGATATGCTGAAAGCCTAGCGGCAAAAAGGTATCTTGAAGAAAGTACAGGTGCAATAAGTGCATTCATTCTCTTTTTAATTACAGTTGTCTATGGGTTCATCATCTCAAACCCAACCTTAGGATTCAATGTCATTACAGCTGGAAGCATAGTCATAATCCTTCAAGCTGCATTTCCAATTGCTGTGAATTATTTCCTAATCGCAGCTCTTTTAGGAATCATCTCCCATGTTACGGGTGTCTTTAAGAAGATTACACGTTTCGTATGGAAGACATATGAAAAAATCCTTAAGAAAGAGCCAAAGCTAAAAGAGAAATATGACGAAAAGCAGAACAGCAAGACACACAGTTTTTATGATATGGAACTTGATATGAATAATTTAGGAGTCTTGCTATTGACTCTAGAGGATTGTCCTAAAGAATTGAACATACTTGAATATAAGGGACTCTACGAAGCAAGCCATGTCTTTTCATTTAAACAGAGAGAAGAGATCAAGTCAGGCCTCCAAGACTCTTTGGAAGAGGAATTGCTCGTTAGTGCTAAAATTGCTGAAGATAAGGCATTGCTAAAATTAATAAAGCAATTGAAAGCGGAAGGATGCAATGGTCTCTTGAACTTGAATGCTGAAATTGAAACATTAGGTGCAAACAAGGGAGAAAACCTATCTCAAGTAGTTATAAGAGGAACTGGAGTCGTATTCGAAGAAAAAGAGGATGTCAGTTCATTATAATTACTTAAAAAAATATTAAAAGATTATCTAATTTTATAAGCCCAACAAAATACCTATTGGAACAAACCCAATCAATCACCTATTTTTATAAGCCCAACAGAATACCTATTGGATCAAACCCAATCAATCACCTATTTTTATAAGCCCAACAAAATACCTATTGGATCAAACCCAATCATTTTTATTGCCATGTAAATCAGGATTATGGCAAATATTTGTTTTAATCTTTCCTTAGGCATTTTATAAACTAATTTTGCACCTACTGTAGCCATAGGAACTGAAAAGATGACTATAAGAACAAAATTTACCAAACTCACATAACCTAATGAATAAGGCATAGGATTAACTGACCAGCCTGTGTAAATATAGGAAATGAGCCCTCCAATAGCAGACAACGCTATGAAAATGGAAGATGTTCCAATAGCTTGAATCAAGCTGAATCCAAACAATATGCAAAGGGCAGGAATCAGGAATACTCCTCCACCTACACCAAGCAATCCAGAGATTATCCCTATTGAAAAACCTACAATGGCTGCATTCAAAAGATTGAATCCAATCAGTGACTTCTCACCATCAGCCCTAGACCCAAATAGCATATCCAATGCTACAATAAAGAGTAGGCATGCGAATATGACCTGTAGAATCCTTGAAGGAACCACATTTGCAAGTAGCCCACCACAAAATCCTCCAATAATTCCAAAAATAGCTAGTCTAATAGCAGGCCTTACAATGGACTTGTTCTTTTTCTGATGCTGATAAGCTCCAGATGAGGCAGTTGGAATGATAATTGCCAAACTAGTTCCCAATGATACCATCATGGCTAAAGAGGGATCCACTCCCACAGAACTGAATAAGAAGAATTGTAGAGGAACCATTAGGAATCCTCCTCCCACTCCAAGCAAACCTGAAGCGAATCCTGCAAATATTCCTATTAAAATCAAACCTATATAAAAGCTAATTGGAAACATGATTACACATCCCATATTTAAAAAAAAACATTTTTTATTAATGGTCTCAAAAAACTAATCTCTAAAAACACTTTATTAATAGTCTCTAAAAACTCATATCTAAAAATATTTTTTTATTAATGGTCTCAAAAAACTAATCTCTAAAAACATTTTATTAATAGTCTCTAAAAAATTATATTTAAAATAAAATATAAATAATTAATTATTATTAAAATAAATATTGATAATAATCTCAAATAGAAAATGATTAACTAAAAATAAGAAAACCCTAAAATCTCAAATAGAAAATGATTTACTAAGAATGAGGAAGTCTTATGAATAAAAAAATAAACAAATACATCCCATTTGGAATAATCCTAATCATTTTTGGGTCAATGCTATTCTTCTTAAGAGGAATAGACCAATTCATAAGACCGTTTACCCAACCGATTCTTATGGGATCCTCAAAAGGAAAAGACATCCTATTCTTTGTTCTTTTTGGAATTACAATAATATTATCCACATTATGTGACAATGAAAGGATATGCAACTATTTTAAAAATATCCATATTCCAGAAACCCTTAAAGACAAGAATTTTTACTTAAAATTATCTTTAATACTATTATTGTTTACTGCAATAGCAGGAATAGCTATGGAATTCTACTTAAGGAATTCACTTGGGATAGACTGGAATACAATCCTTGTCATCATGAATCCGAGTGAAACAAGCACAAGCATTCTCCATTCCCATTTATACAAAGGAATATTTGGAATGATTCTTGGAATGGTTTTAACTTACATTCCATCAGGAATCCATACTGGAAGCTCCTTGAGCGCTTACACTCCAGACTTGATTGGATTGCTCTTCATATTGATTCCAATCACTTACATAATCATGGTCATTTCAATGCAAAGGCGAAAGGCAGTTCCAAGAATCTTCCTAGCATTTGCAAGCACAATTGGAATAATAGGGCTCATAGATGGAGGATTGTTTGCAACTCCAACAGTTGGAGGAATCTATGGAATGCTCATAATGATGTACAATAATGAAATCCTAGAGGGAATTTCAGATTACATTACTGTAAAAGAAAAAAGAGATGGGGTAAAAAGCAAATTAAGGGAAGAATTGATTGTGCTTAAATCTGTCTTTTCCAAAAAAGGAAGAGAAAATAAGAAAACGGTTAAAAAGTATTTGAAGATCTTGATTCCTCACATAGCTTTGATACTTATCATTGTCTTAAGGTTTTCAATTGCATTTTATGGCGCTTGTCCTGATTCTTATGAACTGGATATAGCTAACCCACATGATCTTGATGTTTTAAATCATTACGATGAATTAAATTTAACAGAGCATGAAAATAAAACAACTGTTTATCTTTCAAATCAATATAATGAGATGGAATTGTTAAATAACTTAGCCATTGATTTGGAGGGAAAATGTGATTGGTATTCACTTAGCTGGAACATATATTCATACTTATAAATCTTAAAAAAATATTCGTATTTATAAACAATAATTTTATTAAATAAATAAAATAAATTAAAAACAAAACAATAAGTTAAAACAATTCGACCATATCTAACAATAAGAGATGATTAAATGAAAATTAGTATTATCATACCTACATACAACGAAGAGGAATATCTTCCTAAATTGCTTGAAAGCATAAAATCACAAGATTTTACTGATTATGAAGTTATTGTTGCAGATGCTCAATCCGATGATAATACTAGAGAGATTGCTAAAGGATATGGTTGTGTTGTTGTAGAGGGAGGGCTTCCGGGACCTGGAAGAAATAGAGGTGCAGAAGTGGCCCAAGGAGAAATATTACTGTTTTTAGACTCTGACTTGGAATTGACTGACAATTACCTTAGCAATGTGATTGAAGAGTTTGAGTCAGCGAATTTAGGGATAGCGATTACCCAAATGACTCCACTTTCAGAAAAGAAAAGAGACAAATATCTCCATGACCTTGCAAACTGGTTTATGATAGCTGCTGAAAACATAAAGCCTCATGGTGCAGGATGTTATGGAATCATCTCAAAAAGAGACTTGCATGAGGAAGTGGGAGGCTTTGATGAGAACCTAAGCTTTGGTGAAGATACTGATTATATTGAGCGTGTTGCTGAAATCAGCGAATTTAAAGTGCTTAGAAATGCAAGAATCGGTGTTTCCACCAGAAGACTTGAAGAAGAAGGGCTTTACACCTTGCTAAAGCAATATGGAAAAAGCACTGTAAATGATTTTAGAGGTAGAAGAACCTCAGCAGAGGACTTAGGTTATGAGTTTGGCCATGACCCAATATCAGCACTTGACAGTGTGGAACTGGAAAGAATTGCCGAAAAATCCAGAAACAAAAAGCTGAAAGACAGAATCAATAAGTTCAAGGACAGAGAAATAGAGGAAAACGAACTCATTGAAGTTACTGAAGATGAAACCGGCCTTGTCATAAAAGAGGCAGCAGGCTCTGAGGGGAAGAAAAGAATTTTCTATTCAGTCTGTGGAGAGGGAATGGGACATGCAATCAGAAGCAGTGTGATTCTAGAGCATTTAACCAAAAAATATGACGTTTACATTTTCTCAAGTGAAAGGGCATATGAATTCCTGTCAAAGAAATTCGATAATGTCTTTGAAATTGGAGGATTCAACACTGTCTATGAAAACAATGTGGTAAGAACCAAGAAAACATTCTTTAAGGCATTGAAGGCAAATCCTACAAACCTGAAGGAAGGGTACAATGTATTATATAAGGAATGCAAGAGAATCAAGCCTAATATAATCATATCAGACTTTGAAAACTATGCAAGTATGCTCAGCAAGCTTATGAACATCCCATTGATAAGTCTTGACAATATTCATATGCTAACCCAATGCGAATATGATTATCCTCCAAATCACAGGACAGATATGCTAACTGCAAAGGCAGTTACCAAATCATATATCCTAAGGCCAAAAAGGCATATAATCACAACATTCTTCTATCCTCCATTAAAGCATCCTAAGATGACTGCTCTTTACCCTCCAGTATTAAGGGAAGAGATAATGAAACTGAAGCCTGTTGAAGGAGAGCATGTTTTGGTTTATCAAACAGCAGAATCAAGCATAAACCTTATGGAAGAGCTTAAGAAACTGGATTACAAGTTCATAGTTTACGGTTTCAACAAGGATGAAGTTGATGAGAACCTGACATACAGGTTATTTAATGAAGAGCAGATCTTTGAGGATATGAGAACAGCTAAGGCGATAATAGTAAATGGTGGTTTCACTATGATCTCAGAGGCCATCTATCTTAAGAAGCCTATATACAGCACTCCAGCACATAAGAACTTTGAACAGATATTGAATGGGTTCTATGTTGAGAAATTAGGATTCGGAGAATCTCATGAGAACTTAGATGTCAAAAAGATTGAGAACTTTTTGAATAATCTTGACAAGTATCAGGAAAACCTAAACAAGGTCGAACCATGGGACAACACTGGAATACTTGAAGATCTCGACTTAAGCATTGAAAAATATTCAAAGCTTTATTAACTCTTGAATTGAAAAACAAGCCTTTTTAATTAATTTTTTAAAAAAAATATTTTTCACTTCATGTAATTACATGACTTTACATGAAATTATTTTTTTAACTATTTTTTTAACTAGTTTTAAATTATTTTTTTTAATTATTTTTTTAACTAGTTTTTAACTAGTTTTAAATTATTTTTTTTTTTAATTATTTTTTAACTAATTTTTTAACTAATCTTTTAACTAGTTTTAAATTATTTTTTTTTTAATTATTTTTTAACTAATTTTTTAACTAATCTTTTAAATAGTTTTAAATTATTTTTTTTAATTATTTTTTAACTATTTTTTAATTATATTAAGAAAAGATTTTTTAATATTTTCAATAGTTTCATATTATGCGAATTAAAATAATTGAAATGAAAAGCTTTGAAAAATAAAATGATTTGAATAAAAAAAGTAAAAAGAAAAGAATTGAGTGTTATAAAGTTACACCCATTTCTAATTGTTCAGTAAGTTCCTTGTATCTGTTACGGATAGTTACTTCAGTTACACCTGCAACTTCGGCAACATCTCTTTGGGTTTTTCTTTCACCTAATAAAACAGATGCAATGTATAATGCAGCAGCAGCTACACCAGTTGGACCTCTACCTGAAGTCAAACCTTTTTCCATTGCCTTTTCAATGATTTCAATGGATCTGGATTGTACTTCCCCAGACAATCCAAGTTCACTTGCGAATCTTGGAACATAGTCTACTGGAGATGTAGGAGGTAACTTAATGTTCAATTCTCTTGTCAAGAATCTGTAAGTTCTTCCAACTTCTTTTTTACTTACTCTAGAAACTTCAGCGATTTCATCTAAAGTACGAGGTACTTTACATCTTCTACAAGCTGCATATAAAGAAGCAGCGACAACTCCTTCAATACTTCTTCCACGGATAAGCTTGTTTTCAACTGCACTTCTGTAAACAACGGAAGCAGCTTCCCTTACACTTCTTGGAAGACCTAATCTTGAAGAGTCTCTGTCTAATTCACTTAAAGCGAAAGCCAAGTTACGTTCAGTAGCACCAGAAATTCTGATTTTTCTTTGCCATTTTCTTAAACGGTACCATTGAGCTCTGTTTCTTGCAGGAATATCTCTACCATAGATGTCCTTATTCCTCCAATCAATCATTGTACTTAAACCTTTATCGTGAATAGTGTAAGTAATAGGAGCACCTACTCTTGTACGTTTGTCTCTTTGCTCATGGTCGAATGCTCTCCATTCTGGACCCATATCTACAAGGTTTTCATCAATAACTAATCCACAGTTAGCACAAACCACTTCCGCCCTTTCATAATCTCCAATCAAATCAGTTGATCCACATTGTGGACATACGGTTTGTTTTTCTGGCTCAGAGTCATCTTTTTGTCTTCTTCTTGAAGTTCTTTTGGAATTTTGAAGAACTTCTTCAGATAATCCTTCTTTCGTGTTAATCTCTCCTATTAATCAATTTGACTAATTTTTCCCTAAAAATATAGGAAAAAACTTTTTAGATTTTCTCTAAGAAATGAATAGAGAAAAAACTTTTAAAATTATTCTATTTGTTTCTTCTTTTTCTTGAATTGGACTTCCTATTTTTAGAATTTTTTGAATTCTTGGAATTTTTGGAATTGGATTTTGAACCCTTTTTGGATTTAGAGTTCTTATTTTTCTTATTGATTTTCTCCATTTCACTTTTTGTGGAAACAAATAGCTTTTCACCATGTCTACTTTCAAGGTCTCTCCTATTTACTGACCTAAAAATATTTACGGAAACGTATGGATTTTTTACTGGACCAAAAATAGAATATACCTTACCTATTTTCTGCTTATCATTAGTAAAAACAAAAGCTCCAGCAGGAGGAGTCTTTGTGGTCTTGACGATAAGCTTTCCAGAATTGGCAAGGTGTGAGATGTTACCTAAAAATTTCATCAAATCACCTTAAAAATAAACATTAGTACAACTTAATATAATGACATTATAATATATAAATGTTTCGATGCCTTTATATATAAAAAAATTCCTTCTTAAAAAGGGTTACTAAAAAGTCCAAATAAAACTCTTTATATACCCCATCCATAGAAAAATTCATTCCTTAATCAACAAACAATTGATTAATAATAGTTATCTTGGGTCATATATAAAGATTATGGAATTTGATGGAAGATAATAAGAAATAATAGTAAATAAAAACATAAATAAAATTATGAATGAAATTAGGCAACTGCAAGAGATTATAGACAAAAGTGACAATATCGTATTCTTTGGAGGGGCAGGCGTTTCTACAGAAAGTGGAATCCCAGACTTTAGATCTGAAAGTGGAATATTCAAAAGCTTGGAAAAATACGGGCATAATCCAGAATATCTGGTTTCACATAGTTACTACATGGAACATACCGAAGAGTTTTTCAATTATTACAAGGAAAATCTCGTTTTCAAGGATGCAAAGCCAAATCCCGCTCATTTAAAGCTTGCTGAACTGGAAAAAGCAGGTAAGCTAAAGGCAGTAATCACTCAAAACATTGATGGATTGCATCAAAAGGCAGGAAGCAAGAATGTCTTAGAGCTTCATGGAAGCATTCACAGAAACTATTGTGAGTTCTGCAAAAGGGAATATGATCTCGATTTCATATTAAAAAGTGAAGGGATTCAAAGATGTGAATGTGGAGGAATAGTCAAACCAGATGTTGTGCTTTATGAAGAGCCATTGAACAATGATGTTTTAAGCTCATCCATCAACTACATATCCCATGCAGACACATTGATAATCGGAGGGACTTCACTTGTAGTTTATCCTGCTGCAGGATTGATAAATTACTTCAATGGCTCAAGATTGGTCTTGATCAATAAAAGCGAAACTCCTTATGACAATTTAGCAAGTTTAGTCATTAATGAAGCTATTGGAGAGACTTTAGAACAAATAAAAATAGGATAAAAATAGGATAAATAGGATAAATAGGATAAAAAAAGGATAAAATAGAAAATAAATAAAAAAAGAAAAAAATAAGGAATAATCGCCTTTAAAAAACAGTGAAAAGATTATTATCTATTCAAACCTATGATTTCAGACAATAATCTTCCTTTTTTCAATTCCTTAATGATATGGCTTTCCTTTACCTTTACATTAAAGGTAGCCACCATGGTTTCATGGAACAATTCCTTAGGAATAACTACAACACCATTTTGATCTCCAAATACGAAGTCTCCTGGTTTTATTATATCATCATCAATTTCCAAGTCAATGTTAATTTCACCGAGACCTAATGCCTTTCCAGCATTTGGAAGGTAATCAAGGGCAAATACAGGATAATCCAAATCTACAAGTGCATCCATATCCCTTGCCCAACCGTATAAGATGGTTCCGGCTATTCCTTTCTCAGCTGCACAAGTTGAAGCAAGCTCTCCCCAAACTGATGCAGGTTTTCCATAAGTGTAAATGAATAACACTTCACCTTTTTCCGCATTGTCCATAGCCATCAATGAGGTTCCCCAATCATCAGTATTGGTTTTTGCTGTGAATATCTTGCCATAAACCTTATTGTCATTCATCGGTTTCATTCCATCTATAACACCGCTACGACCAGAGACAGATGAGTAAGCGTCTGATATCTGACAAGCTGAACTTGAATCCAAGATCTTTTTCAATAAATCATGGCTTTTGCTTTTTTCATCATCTAAATCATCAATGGAAAAATCATATTTGCTAATATCCACATCATCTAAGTCAATCACTTTGGATGATTTTTTCAATAAAGTCTTAGGAGTGATTTTAGCCAATTTAACACCTCTTTTAAAAGTAAAATTATTAAAAAATTATTAATATAATATTAATTATCTACACTTAAATTTCTAAAGGATGTTTAATAAATATTTCTAAAAATTTTAAAAATTTTTCCAACCATTAGAAAAATATAAAATAATTTATATATTATGATAAAGATATAATTATTTGGATACTAAAATCATATAAAAAATGATATTAAATTATAATAGAAATTATAATTACATCATTAATTAATTCAAAAATTAATTAATTCATTATTAAGATTATTACAATTATCATTAAAATTAAAGACTTAAGGTGAAAGGAAATAGGTTATTATTAATTAAATTAAACTAATCATCATTAAATAAATTCAGAATAAATCTTTACTTAAATAAACAATTTACATTAATTATAAGATAAAAAGAACAATTATTCGCTGAGTTATTTGAATTAGCTTATATGAACAATAAATTAAACTATTACATTTGACTACTTTTACCAATCATAAAATCAATGGATTTTATCAGATCATTATTAAATTTAGAATCAAAAAACAAAGTAAATTAAATGAAATTTAAATTTGTTTATGGATAGAATTATTTGCAAATGATCTTCTTTAAATTTTAATCAACAAATATCTTTTTTTATATGAATCCAATCATAGAATATTCCAAAGATTTTAAATAGCTAATGTCTATTTAGACTCAAAAATTCTATAAAAAATAGTATCTGCTTTTATCAATTAATTTATAAATTAATTAATCAATTTATTACAAATTACAGTATAATTTAAAAAATTATAATCAATTATAAATTAACAAATTATATATCAAGAATTTATTAATTAAAATTAATTATAATTAAGCTAGTAGTAAAATTGTTATTAGCTAAATCTTAATTAGAATAATTAATTTTAAATCATTGCTCAAATGAGTTTAACTAACTAAAAATGAGGAATTATTAATTATAAATGTTTAAAACTGATAAATAAAATACAAGATTATCCATAGATTATGGATAAAATCAAAGGTTTTAAATTATCATGATGGATATTGGTTATGATAACAATTCTACAATAACTAGCCTTAAATTATCCTATTACAAAGCTCAAAGGAGGCTTATTATGGGAAAAGGTGTAGAATTAACTACAACTAAATATCTTATTCACGCTCAAATCAATGCAAATGGAATCGTGGAAAAACCTGATGTAGTAGGTGCGGTTTTCGGACAGACTGAAGGTCTTTTAAGTAACGATTTAGACTTAAGAGAACTCCAAAGAACTGGAAGAATCGGAAGAATCCAAGTTATCATTCACTCAAATGGTGGACGTGCAAAGGGCGAAATCGTAATTCCATCCAGCTTAGATAGAATTGAAACTGCCATCCTTGCAGCATCCTTAGAGACCATTAACCGTGTAGGTCCTTGTGAAGCTTCTATTGAAGTTCTTAGAGTTGAAGACGTAAGAGCTGTGAAAAGACAACAAGTTATTAATCGTGCAAAAGAAATTTATATGGGCATGATGGAAACTGTCTCTCCTGAAAGCATGAAAATGATTGAAGAAATCAGAGAATCAATGAGAGTTCATGAGATTTCTGAATTCGGAGCAGAAAGACTTCCTGCAGGTCCAAACGTACACACTTCCGATGCAATTATCGTTGTGGAAGGAAGAAATGATGTTTTAAATTTATTAAAATACGGAATTAAAAACACTGTCGCAGTTGAAGGAGTTAATATCCCTACAAGTGTAGCTGAATTAACTAAAAAAAGAACTGTAACTGCATTTGTTGATGGTGACCGTGGCGGAGAATTAATCTTAAAAGAACTCTTGCAAGTTGGAGATGTGGACTACATCACCAGAGCTCCAAGAGGCAAAGAAGTTGAAGATTTAGAAAAAGAAGAAGTTTTAATTGCTTTAAGAGATAAAGCCCCTACCGAACAAGTAATAAACAACCTTGATTTCAACTTAGACACTCAAGGCAAAGTGGGAAAGGGCAAAATCAACAGAACTAGCAAAACTAGTGACAGAAGAGCAAAAAACTTAAACAAATCCGATAAATTTCACGGAAACAAAAACGGCAGAACCGATCGTAAAGACAAATTTGACAGAAAAGACAGAACCGATAGAAAAAACGGTAGAAGCGATCGCAGAGGAAAAGACAGAAATTCCAGAGGCCGTAGAGACAGACAAAACGACAGAATTCAAGATAGTAGAATAAAATTATTAAAGAACATGCTAAAAGATTTGGAAGGAACTGGAAACAGTGAAATCTACGATGATTCTTTAAACCTTTTAAAAGAAACTAATGTTGAAACCCTTTACGAAGATTTAAAACAAGATAATCCAGATGCAGACACCGTTATTTTCGATGGTGTAATCAGCCAAAGATTAGTTGACATTGCATACTCCAAAGGAATCAAAACCTTAGTTGCTTTTAAATCAAGCAGAGTAATTAAAAGACCTGACAAGCTCAGAATAGTTACTTTAAACTAAATTCTCTATTTTGGACAATTCCAAATTTTAAATAGAAATAAATTATTTATTTCTATTCTTTTTTCTTTTTTTTTTACAAATTTTAAATAATATTTTTTACTTATTTTACTAATCCAATAACTAATTATAAATAATATTTTTTTACTGATTTTACTGATTCGATAAATAATTTTAAAAATATTTAAATAAAACCATAAATATAATTAGGTATAACGAAGTAAATATTACTGAATAATTTAGAAATAGAAATTTTAAAAATTATCCTAAATTTAGATTAATGGGTTTGGTAAAGATCTAAAGAAGGAATTGACATGAATCTTTTTACAGAGCAATTGAACTTATCAAATGAACCAATTCAAAAATCTCCAATTAAACTGCCAGTTATTGATGAAAATGGAGATAAAAAGCATTTGATGGAAGTGTTTGATTTTGAAAGCATGCTCGAGGACTACTTGGTTGAGTTGGAAATTAGAAACTATTCTGAAAATACTGTGAAAACATACAGCTCCATCATCCATAACCTAATCAATTATATGAAAAATGAGGAAAACCTATATGATGGAAAAAGATTCTTAGCCAGTTTCAGAAAGTATATCCGCGACTTGAAAAGAGACAAGTACCTTACCCAAAATTACATTTACCTAACTACAGTCGTTTCAAAGAAATTCCTTGAATTCAATGACATCTATTTTTTAGAGGACATTAAAAATCCAAAGAGAACAAAGTCATTGCCTAAATCATTGAATGAAAAGGAAGTGAAGGATTTGATAGAAGCTGTAGCAATCGATGAAAACGACACTCCTTTTAAACGGAAATCAAAAAGAAGGGATAAGGTTATCCTCACACTGCTTTACTCTACAGGACTCCGTATTTCAGAACTTGTAAAGCTATTGAAAAGGGACATTGATTTTGATGAAAGAACCATTAGAGTTCGAGGTAAAGGGGATAAGGACAGAATTGTTCTTTTTGATGAACATACAAAAGAGCTTCTTTTGGATTATCTTGAATTGGATAAACAGAATTCTGAATATATTTTTGTTAATAAGAATGGAAATAGCCTTACTCCAAGGTATGTTCAGATGATGATAAAGAAATATGCAGATGAGGCAGGAATCAAAAAGAAAGTTACCCCTCACGTATTAAGACACTCATTTGCAACACATCTCCTAAAGAATGGAGTGGACATTAGGGTGATTCAGCAACTTCTTGGACATTCAAGTCTTTCAACAACCCAGATTTACACCAGTGTAGACATGGACACTATTAAATCAGTTTATGATCAAGCCAGAGAACAGGAAAATCAATTATAGAAATGTAATAAATTTTAGAAATGATAGAAAATTTCATAAATCTTAAAAAATTTTAGAAATGATAGAAAATTTTAGAAAAATTAGAATTAAGGACTGAATAATATGGAAAATTTGCTTCTTATGGGAATTGACACAAGACCAATGGTTAATTCAGCATTGAAATTGGATTACAAAACATTTTCCATAAGCTATTTTAAAACTCTAGACTTTAAAGTGCCTTATAGAGAGAAACATGTTTTAAATCAGGAAAGTGTCATATCCTGTGGAAGGTTTGAAGAAAATTATTCACCTGAGAAACTTCTTGAATTATCAAAGGATTTTCTTTTTCAAAATGATGGTGAAGATGAAATTGATAAGATTGTGCTTACCACTGGAATAAATGCAAGCAATTTTTCTGGAGAATTTAAAAAATTTAGAAAAATTGTTCGTGGTAATAAGAACACTGAATCTGTTGAGAATAAATTCAAATTTTACAATAAGCTGAAAAATAAATTTAACGTTCCACTTACATTTCAACCATCTGATATATGGGAACTTAATGAAATTTTGCAACAATACAGTAACAATCAATTTATTTTAAAACCCCTTCAAGGAAGTGGAGGGTTAGGGATTTTATTGTTAAATAATGGAACTTATGATAAATTAAAACAAGTGAATGAAATTTGTGAAAATATTTCACTTGAAAACTACATACTTCAGGAATATATTGAAGGAACTAATGTGTCATCATCAGTATTGTCAAGCCATGACGATAGAAAAAATTTAATCAATTCAAGATTGATAACTGAACATGACTTGGGAAATGATTCATATGAATATTCTGGAAATATTTTGCCATTAGATGAAAATAGCTTTAAAATGTTTAATTATTATCGAACAGAAATTAATGCTGATGAACTTAATGATGAGATGAAAGATACATCTGAAGATCTAATCAAGGAGTTCAATCTCATTGGATCAAATGGTGTGGACTATATTTTAGATAAGGATGGGAACTTAAAAGTCATTGAAATCAATCCAAGATTCCAGGGCACTTATGAGTTGCTTGAAAATTCACTTGGCATTAATCTCCTGGATGCACACATTAAAGCATGTGAAGGGGAAATCATTGACATTCCTAAACCAAATCAATATTCAATCAAGAAGATCATTTATGCAAGAAAACAGGTAGATATAGGATACCTAAATATCCCAAATGTTTTTGACATTCCTTATGAAGGAGTTAAAATAGAAAAAGACCAACCTTTAGTAACTATCATCAGCTCAAATAAAGACTTAAAAACCGCAATTGATGATGCAGAAATAGCTGAAGAAGAAGTTTATAAGAATATTGAGTGATTAAGAAAAGTAATATTAAAAAAAGTAATGATGCGGAATTAGATTACCCCCACCAATATTAAAATAAGCATGATAGTACCAATGACCACCAAGAAAGTAGTTATTATCATAGCACCAGTAATGCCCATGAATAATTTTGCCTTATTGTCAGGATTTCTTAAAAATTGATGAATTGGGTCTCTTCTCATAATTTCACCATTTTAAAACTTTATTAAATACAATATAATATATCATAAAAGAACTTATTAAATTTTACTTAAAAACTAGTTTTAAAAAAATGAGTTATAATAATAAAAAATAGCCATTAAAAATATAACAATGTTATAATTATCTTCTAAAAAAATTGATAGTCCCGAGCGGAGTCGAACCGCCGTCTCCGGGTCCAAAGCCTAGAAGGATTACCACTACCCCACGGGACTATACAACATATTATAATATGTTAAACATTATATATAAAGTTAACTAAAATTAGACTTTTTTAGGTTTAATAATTTTAAAATAAAATTCGAATTCCAAGTTTAATTATTTTAAAATAAAATTATAAATTTTTTAAAAAATATGAAAATCATAGAAAATAGAATATGAAAATAAATGCTACAAAAGTAAAATAGAAAAATATTAAAATATAGTAAAAATAGTGAAAATAGTAAAAAATAGTTTAAAATTTTTAAAATAAAAAAAATTGAAAATAATAAAATTAAGATATAAACACAAATTCCATTTCAACAAGTGAAATGTGAATTGCATTTATTCTAAATTTTAATTATTCACTTTGAGCTGCTTTTAATTGAGCTTTTGCTAAAGCTTCTGCTTCGTTTTTCTCGATAGTGGATCTAATCATCTTCATTCTTACGAAGTTTTCCCTTTCCATCTCTTCAAGTTTCATATTAATGGACTTGATTGTAGCTTGGAATCTAGGAATCATAATGTGTTCAAGAGAGTTTACTCTACGTTTAGTAGCTTCAATCTCATCAGCTAAAAGATAAATGGTCTTTTCGATTTCACCTAATTCAATAATGTATCTTAAAGCAGTTTCGAATTTCTTTGCTGCTTCGTCTAATTGAATGGAAGTGTCTGATAAACCATAACCTCTGTCAACTAAAGTTCTTGATTCCATTTCCATATCAGCTATAGGTACATTTACACCCATAATACTTCTTGAAGAAATATCCACTTTAACAGATTCCTTAACAGATAAAGCTGCTTTTTGAACAGCTAAATCACCCATTGTAATTTGAGCTTCAGTAAGTGCTGCGTAAGCTTCAGAAAGGTTAGTTTCTGCGTTTTCTCTAGCACCTTTAACTCTATCCAAGATGTCGAAGAACTCCTTAATTAAAGCGTCCCTTTTTTGTTTTAACAAACTGTGACCTTTAACTGCAAGTTTTTCCCTATCTTTAAGAGCTAATAACTCCATACGGGTTGGGTTAATACCATCAAGTATTTCTTCTGCCATACTATCCTCCTAAAAGATAATATTCCTAATAAAAACTTAAATTCGGATGAATTTAATTAAAATATTTGATAAATCAAAATGATCAATCATTAGATTAAATCAATGGACTTATTCTGGGTAATATTTTGCAATAAATTCATCTTTTACTCTTTTAAGTTCAGTCTTAGGCAATATGGTTAATAATTTCCAACCAAGATCTAAAGTTTCAACAATACTTCTGTCTTCATCTTTAGCTTGAGTAATGAACTCATCTTCGAAAGCTTGAGCAAATGCTAAGAAACTTTGGTCCCTTTCAGTAAGAGCGTCTTCCCCTACTACAGCAACTAAGTCTCTTAAGTTACGTCCTTCTGCGTAAGCGGAATAAAGTTGGTCAGATACACCACTGTGGTCATCACGAGTCTTATCATCACCGATACCACCACTCATCAAACGAGATAAGGATGGAAGTACATCTACAGGTGGGTAAATACCTTTCCTGTGGATATCCCTACTGAGTACGATTTGTCCTTCAGTAATATATCCGGTTAAGTCAGGAATTGGGTGAGTAATATCGTCTTGAGGCATAACTAAGATAGGCATCTGAGTAATTGAACCTTCTTTACCTGCAATACGTCCTGCACGTTCGTAAATACCAGCTAAGTCAGTGTACATGTAACCAGGGTAACCTCTACGACCAGGCACTTCGTCCCTAGCTGCGGAAATTTCCCTTAATGCTTCACAGTAGTTGGATAAGTCAGTAAGAATAACCAATACGTGCATACCAAGTTCAAATGCCATGTATTCAGCAGTGGTTAATGCCATTTTAGGAGTAAGAATCCTTTCAATAGCAGGGTCGTCTGCTAAGTTCATGAATACAGTTACTTTTTCTAATGCTCCAGTTCTTTCGAAATCTCTCATAAAGAAGTTTGCTTCTTCGTGAGTAATACCCATAGCAGCGAAAATTACTGCGAAGTCATCGTCGGAACCTACTACTTTAGCTTGTCTTGCAATTTGAGCAGCTAAATCGTTGTGTGGTAAACCAGAACCTGAAAAGATAGGTAATTTTTGTCCTCTTACAAGGGTGTTCATTCCATCAATAGTGGAAATACCGGTTTGGATAAACTCTGCAGGGAATTCTCTTGATGCAGGGTTCATTGGGTTACCGTTAATATCTAATTCTTTTTCTGGGATGATTTCTGGACCACCGTCAATAGGTTTACCAGTACCGTCGAAGATACGACCCATCATATCTTTTGAAACACCGATTTTAGCAGTTTCACCAGTAAATCTTACTTTAGTGTTTAAGGTGTTTAAGTCAGTAGTACCTTCGAATACTTGAACAACAGCAACATCGTCTTTTACTTCTAATACTTGTCCTCTTCTGTGTTCACCGGTAGGAGCTTCGATTTCTACGATTTCGTTATAAGCTACACCTTCAACACCTTCTACTACCATCAAAGGACCAGAAACTTCAGAAACTGTTGTATATTCTCTTGTTTTAATATCAGCATTCATTTTTATACCTCAGCACATTGTGTTACAACTTTTTCTTGAATTTCTTTTACTCTTGCTTCAAATTCATCTTCAGGGACGTATTTCATTCTAGCAATGTCCTCTTTAACAGTTAAAGCTGCAATTTCTTTTACATCTGCACCACGTTCTACAGCTGCACTAGCTGCTTCGTGGAATTTAAGAATAGTTGCTAACATACCTGCTTGTTTAGCTGGAGAACAGTAAGTGTCTACATCGTCGTATGCGTTTTGTTGCAAGAAGTCTTCTCTTAACATACGGGTAGTTTCCAATACAACTTGTTCAGAATCAGGTAATGCATCAGGACCTACTAATTGTACAATTTCTTCAAGTTCTGATTCTTTTTGCAAGAGAACCATAGCTTGATCCCTGTTTGCTCTCCAATCTTCTGAAGCGTTTTCTTGCCACCAGTTGGTAATACTTTCTACATATAATGAGTAACTTTGTAACCAGTTGATGGAAGGGAAGTGACGTTTATCTGCAAGAGATGCATCC